>NZ_JADPKQ010000425.1:0-47423 GCF_023074015.1 Bradyrhizobium sp. 142 | reverse complement strand
TCGGCGATCCATCCTCAGCACCTACCGCTGGTGTGAATCTCGCCCAATACCTGATTCCTGTATCCTTGGTACTGCGACTTTCTGACTCAGTAGAACTAGATTGAGATTCATCTGTTGCTGCGAGAGGCTACGATGACATCGCCTGAGGACTTTTCACGGCTGCAATCCGACATGACACACGCGGTCAAGGCGCATTGGAAGGCCTTCCTATTCGAAGGCATCCTGCTCGCTGTTCTCGGCGTTGCCGCGCTAATCCTGCCGCCGCTCGCAAGCCTCGCGATCGCGATCTTCCTCGGCTGGATGTTCCTGATCAGCGGCATCGGCGGGCTGATCGTCACCTACTGGGCCCGCAGCACGCCGGGCTTCTGGTGGTCCCTGATCTCGGCAGCCCTTGCCGTGCTCGCCGGCATGTTGCTGCTTGCGCGGCCGATGCAAGCCGTGCTGACGCTGACCATCGTGCTCGGCGCCTATTTCCTGGCCGAGGGCGTCGCCACCATCATGTATGCGCTGGAGCATCGCCGCGAGCTCAGCAGCCGCTGGTCGTGGCTCCTGATCTCGGGCCTCGTCGACATCGCGATCTCGTTCATGGTGATCACGGGGCTGCCGAGCTCGGCGGAATGGGCCATCGGCGTCCTCGTCGGCATCAACCTCCTGTTCGGCGGCGCCACCCTGATCGGCACGGCGCTGGCGGCACGCAACAGCAACACCTGAGGCGCCTCGTCACGCACTGCGCCGTTTTGGGGGGTGACAACCCGCCAACCGCGCGCTATATGGCGTTCCATGATCACCCTCGTCACCAGCTATTTTTGGTACTTTAGCTACGACAGCTCGCTGGCGGCGGGAGGATCGCGCTCAATCTGACACATTGCAGCAAACGTCCGGACAAGCCGCCGCCAGACCTGGCGGCTTTTTTATTGGCCGGCAGGTTCTTCAAAAGACAGGAGCCCGCCGTGCTGAGCACGACCGACGATCTTCGTATCCGTGAACTGAAAGAGCTGAGCACGCCGGAAGAGGTGATGCGGGAAGTCCCGCGCACGCTCACCGCGACGCGTGTGGTGATGGCGTCGCGCAACGCCATCCACGCGATCCTCAATGGCCAGGACGACCGGCTTCTGGTCGTGGTCGGCCCCTGCTCTGTGCATGATCCCAAGGCCGCGCTCGACTATGCCGAGCGCCTCGCGAGCTTGCGCGAAGACCTCGCCGACCAGCTCGAGATCGTGATGCGGGTCTATTTCGAGAAGCCGCGTACCACGGTCGGCTGGAAGGGCCTGATCAACGATCCCGACCTCGACGGCAGCTTCGACATCAACAAGGGCCTGCGGCTGGCGCGAAACGTGCTGTCCGCGATCAACAATCTCGGCCTGCCCGCGGGCGCCGAATTCCTCGACATGACGACGCCGCAATACATCGCGGACCTCGTATCCTGGGCCGCGATCGGCGCGCGCACGACCGAGAGCCAGATCCATCGCGAGCTGGCCTCAGGCCTGTCCTGTCCGGTCGGATTCAAAAACGGCACCGACGGCAACGTCCGCATCGCGGCGGACGCCGTCAAGTCGGCCTCGCATCCGCATCATTTCATGGCGGTGACCAAGCGCGGCCGCTCGGCGATCGCCTCGACCGCAGGCAATGAGGACTGCCATATCATCCTGCGCGGCGGCAGCAAGCCGAACTACGACGCGGAGAGTGTTGCGACCGCCTGCAACGAGCTGGCGAAATCGGGCGTCGCATCGCAAGTGATGGTGGATGCGAGCCACGCCAATTCAAGCAAGAAGCCGGAGAACCAGCCGCTGGTCACGGCCGACATCGCTCGCCAGATTTCGGGCGGGGAAAACCGCATCATGGGGGTGATGATCGAGAGCAATCTCATTGCCGGCCGCCAGGACGTGGTGCCCGGTAAGCCGCTCGTCTATGGCCAGAGCATCACTGATGGCTGCATTGACTGGGCGACGACGGCAACCGTGCTGGAGCAACTCGCCGACGCGGTCGAGATCCGGCGTAACGCGCGGCGCGCGGGGCTGCACGAGCGCTCGGCTTAAGGCGCAAACGCGGGCGGGGCGATGCTGTCGCGCCCTGCCCGCCGTTGCACGCTTAGCAGCCGCGACAGATGCTCTTGATCTTCTTGTCCAGCGCCGCGTCTTCCTTGTTCACGGGATTATTAGGATCGCTCAGATTCTTCTCGCTGGGCACGTCGCTGGCACGCGGCTGGCGATGACCGACCGGCGCCTGCGGCAGCGATCCAGCCGTGGCGCCGCCCGACGTCGATCCCTTGGCGCCGGTCTGCGCGACCGCGGTACCGCCGAGCAAGACCACGAACGATGCTGCCACCATGATCTTCTTCATTCTATACCTCCATTCCTCAAACCGGCGCTTCCGTCGCGACCCGTTCAGGTCTCGGGCGGATAGAGATGAACGTCGCCGCAATAGTCCACGATACGATAGCGCGTTTCCGATGCCGCATCACGCGCATCAGGTGCGGTATTTTGCATCGGCAACACATAATTCGGCCCCACCGGCGACTTGCCGGCGCCTCCAGGGATGTCGATGACATAGTCGGGCTGACACAATCCTGATACCCGTCCGCGCAACTGACGCATCAGGTCCTGCCCTTCCGCCAGCGTCGTGCGCAGATGCGCGGTGCCCGGCGCGAGATCGCCGTGATGCAGATAATAGGGCTTGATCCGGCATTCGACGAAAGCTCGCATCAAATCCGACAAAGCGGCGACATTGTCATTGACGCCGCGCAAGAGCACCGACTGGCTCACCAAAGGAATCCCGGCATCGATGAGCCGCGCGCAGGCCGCGCGCGCCGGGCACGTCAGCTCCCGCGCATGATTGGCATGCACCGCGACCCAGGTGGTCGCACCCTCGACCCTCAGCGCAGCGACCATCTCGTCGCTGACGCGCGCAGGCTCGGCCACCAGCACGCGGGTGTGAAGACGGATGATCTTGACGTGATCGATAGCGGCGAGATCGGCCATGATCTCGCTCATCCGCCGCGGCGACAGCATCAGCGGATCGCCGCCGGTCAGGATCACTTCCCAGATCTCGCCGTGCGCGCGGATGTAATCGATGGCGGCGCGGTAGGCGCTGTCCGACAGCGCATTCTCCTTGCCGGGACCCACCATCTCACGGCGGAAACAGAAGCGGCAATAGACCGCGCAGACGTGAACGAGCTTGAACAGCACGCGGTCGGGATAGCGATGCACGATGCCGGGCACTGGCGAATGCGGGTGGTCGCCGATCGGATCGGCATTCTCGCCCGGCTGCGCCTCCAACTCCGCGGCGCTCGGAACAAATTGCCGCGCGATCGGATCATCGGGATCGGATTTGTCGATCAGCTCGACCAGCGCCGGCGTGATCGCGACCGCATAGCGTGCGGCGACGCGCTCGAGCACCGGCAGCGCTTCAGCCGGCGCAAGCTGCTCGGCCACCAGCTCGGCCGGCTCGCGCAAGGTACGTGCAAGGTTGGTCTTCATCATGTCTCGCTTAACGTTTCATTTGCAAGCGGTGTCCACACCACCTGATCAATCCGTGAAGCGCCGCTCGCCAGCATCACCAGCCGGTCGAAGCCGAGCGCGACGCCGCTCGCCTCAGGCATCTCCGCGACCGCGGCCAGAAAATCCTCATCCAGCGGATAGGCCTCGCCGTAGCGGCGCTGCTTCTCCGCCATCTCTTCCGTGAAGCGCCGGCGCTGCTCGTCGGCGTCGGTCAATTCGCCAAAGCCGTTGGCGAGTTCGACGCCACAGGCATAAACCTCGAACCGCTCGGCAACCCGCGGGTCGCCGGCCTTCACACGTGCCAACGCCGCCTCTGGAGATGGGTATTCGAACAGGATGGTCAAACGTCCCTGCCCCAGCCGCGGCTCGACATGCTCGACCAGGATCTTGCTGAAGATATCCGACCAGGTGTCGTCCTCCGCCACGCGGATCTTGCCGGCGGCTGCGGCGGCGAGCGCGGCCCGGTCGCCCTTCCCGCCGGAGATAGTCGCGAGCAGGTCAATGCCGGCGAACCTCTCGAACGCGCCGCCGACCGTCAGAAGCTCCGGCTCGGCGAAGGGGTCGGCGGACCGGCCGCGGAAGGAGAAGGTCCCGATTCCGGTTGCCTGCGCCGCATGGGCGATCACGTCGACGCAGTCGGCCATGATGGCGTCGTAGGGCGCGCCGGCCCGGTACCATTCCAGCATGGTGAATTCGGGCAAATGCAAATCCCCCCGCTCGCGATCGCGGAACACCCGGGCGAACTCGAAGATTCGGGACTCTCCGGCCGCCAGCAGCTTCTTGCAGGCAAATTCGGGCGAGGTCCGCAGGTAACGGGGGACGCGGCTGCCATCCGGCCGCATGATCTCGGTCCGCGGGGCATGCAGATGGGTCTCATTGCCCGGGGAGACCTGGAGGACGGAAGTTTCGACCTCGACGAAGCCCTGTTCGGCAAAAAAGCCTCGTGTTGCGGCGGTAATGGCCCCCCTCGCCTGGAGGAATGGCCGCCGGTCGAGGTGGCGCCCGGGCGACCAGAACGGCGAGATCGGCTTGTCCCCAGCCATTAACCGACCGCCCCGTGGCACAGCAAAATGCTGGCTTCCAACGGCAAAATCAGTATGTTGCGGCCCGAAACGGGCGCCGAGG
The DNA here is from genome assembly GCF_023074015.1 of Bradyrhizobium sp. 142. Lineage (NCBI taxonomy): Bacteria > Pseudomonadati > Pseudomonadota > Alphaproteobacteria > Hyphomicrobiales > Nitrobacteraceae > Bradyrhizobium > Bradyrhizobium sp. 142. The sequence continues at coordinate 42,801 of NZ_JADPKQ010000425.1, read as the reverse complement.
TCTGATTTGAGGCCCCAGGTCCCCCATCAATTTGACCAAGTCCTGGCCGGTGCCGGGCCAAGCAGACAGGAAATATCGCTTTGAGAGTCATCGCCAGTTCTATTCGCAAGGGCAACGTGATCGAGCAAGACGGCAAGCTATATGTCGTCGTGACCGCCGAGAACATCCATCCCGGCAAGGGCACCCCGGTCAGCCAGATCGAAATGCGCCGAATCTCGGATGGGGTAAAGATCTCCGAGCGCTACAAGACCACCGACCAGGTCGAGAAGGCCACGATCGAAGAGCGCAATTACACCTTCCTGTACGAAGATGGCGATGGCTACCACTTCATGAACCCGGAGACCTATGACCAGGTCCAGGTGTCCAAGGACGTCATCGGCGACTCCGCGGCGTATCTCCAGGAGGGCATGACTGTCAAGCTCTCGCTGCACGGCGCCAATCCGGTGTCGATCGCGCTGCCGCAGCGCGTGACGCTGGAGGTGGTCGAGACCGAGCCTGTGACCAAGGGCCAGACCGCCTCGTCCTCCTACAAGCCCGCGGTGCTGTCCAACGGCGTGCGCACCACCGTGCCCCCGCACATCGCGGTCGGTACGCGTATCGTGGTGATGACCGAAGACGGCTCCTACTCCGAGCGCGCCAAGGACTAAGCGAGGGATCGAGGATCAGAGCAGGTGCCGCCGGGGGGCGAGACAGTGGGTAGGAAGACTTTCCGCTTCGTCTCGCAAGCCCTAGCGGCGCTTTCGCTCCTCCTTGTAACTCCGGTCGCTGCGGACGAATTCCGCAGCCCCTCGCTCACGGCCCTGCGCGTCGATTGGCGCGCAGCGCTCGACCAGCTCCGCACCGAGATCAACAGCCGCCCCCAGATCGCCGGCGATTTTATCTTCGCACCCCGCCGTTCGGTGCCGCGCTACGATCCGCGCGCGATGCCGGCGCTGGTGCAGCTCAACGCGGTCTCCTCACAATTCTTCACCGGCATTGCGCGCAGCCCGGTTCCCGTGCTGCTGCCGTTCGACGCCGCCGCTTACCTTGACGCGCAGCGCAGCGGCGCGCCGGCGACACTCGCGCTGTCGCGCTACCAGGCCGATTTCAATCCCGCCGATCTGTTCGACGCCGGCCCAGCAGGCTATAGCGCCAGCTTTTCGCTTGAGCCCGGCGCAGGCGACGGCATGCCGACACGGGTGTTTGCACGGCCGGTCGAGGTGCAGATTACGGGCTCGGCGCTGATCTACGACATCGCCGATCCCAGCGGCGGCAAAGGCGAGCCGGTCAAAGCGCTCGCAGCAACCTATCCGGACCTGCGCAGGTTCATCCGCGAAGGCTATGTGCGCTACGCCTTCACCCGCTTCGGCGTCGGCTATGTGGTGTCGATCCAGTGTCTCGACAGCGTCGCCAAACCGCGGCGTCTCGCCTGCAAGGAAGCCTATCCGGTTGCCGAGCGTTTCCTGAAGGCGCTGCACATCGCCGGCGGGCGGCGAATGCCGCCGCTGACGGACATTGCCTCCAACGTCATCGATCGTCCCGCAGCGCGTTCGCCGGAATTCAGCTACCGGCCAAGCGGCGACATCATCCCGAATACCGGCTACCGCAACAAGAGCGGCCATCCCGACGTGATGGCCTATGCGCAGATCCGCTTTCCGCTCGAAAAGGCGCCCGCGTTCGTACGTTCGCAATCCTATGCCAGGCGCGACAAGATGGAGAGCACGACCGCCTATCCCTGGCGCGACAATTTCTGCGAGTCCCGTAGTTTCGAGGTCTGGCAATGCGGCGGCGGCTACGGCCACCAGGGGGAGGACATTCGTGCGGCCGAATGCCCGCCGCAGGGCGACGGTGGCGAACGCTGCGACCCCAAGCAACGTGGCGTGGTCGCAGTGCGCGACGCCATCGTGATCCGCGGCGCCAAGGACCAGGCCGCGACGCTTCAAGTCAACAGCCGCACCGAGCACATCCGCTTCCGCTACATGCACATGAATCCGCAGGCCATGAACGCCGATGGCTTGCTCAACGGCCGCATCGTCAGCGAGGGCGAGAAGATCGGCGTGGTCTCGAACTATCTAGATCATCCCGCCGGCACCTCAATGCACCTGCATTTCGACGTGCAGGTCTTCACCCGTGACGGCTGGGTCTGGGTCAGCCCCTACGTCACGTTGGTCTCCGCCTATGAGCGCCTGATCAGCGCCCGCGGCCGCGAGGTCGGCCCGGAGATCGCAGGCAGCCCACAACCCGTGGCACATGCGCTGCCGGAGGATGCACTCAAGCCCGACCTGCGTGAGGGCTCGAGCGGAGAGGATAATTGAGGCTGCTCGCGCTACAGCGGCGGTCCTCAGCGCGAGGCCTTGGCTGACAAGGCCGTTTTCCCGACGCGTTACGCGACCTAGCGCCTATCTGGCCTCAGAATTGCTTGGCCACCGGCAAGCAAGGCGGAATCCAGCCTTCGCGGGCGTTGCGTCGAAACAGAATGAAGGGAAGCACATGCGTTTTCTCACCACGGCGGCCTTCCTGGCCGTCGCGTTCGTCGTGCCGGTTCATGCGCAGGAATTGAGCGGCACGTTGAAGAAAATCAAGGAGACCGGCGCGATCACACTCGGGATACGCGACAGTGCGGTACCCTTCAGCTACATCGACGACAAGCAGAAGATCGTCGGCTACGCCATAGACATCTGCATGAAGATCGTCGACGAGATCAAGGCCGAACTCAAGCTGAACAAGCTCGAGGTCAACGAGAACATCGTCACCTCGTCTAGCCGGATTCCGCTGATGGCGAACGGTACCGTCGATCTCGAATGCGGCTCGACGACCAACAACGCCGATCGCCAGAAGCAGGTGTCCTTCACCAACACGCATTTCCTTACGGCAAGCCGCTTCGTGTCCAAGAAGGCCCTGAAGCTCGACCAGGTTGACGACCTCAAGGGCAAGGCCGTCGTCTCGGTCTCGGGCTCGACCAACCTGACCCAGCTCAACAAGGCCAATGCTGCACGCTCGCTGGGCATCACCGTGATGAACGCCAAGGACGTCCCCGAGGCGTTCCTGATGGTCGAGACCGACCGCGCTCAAGCGTTCGTCATGGACGACATCCAGCTTGCCGCCATGATTGCCTCCTCAAAGGATCCGTCGCTGTACGCGATCAGCACCGGCGCATTTTCGGATCCGGAGCCCTATGGCATCATGCTGCGGAAGGACGACGCACCGTTCAAGGCGGTGGTCGATCGGGCAACCGCAAAACTCTACAAGAGCCCGGAGATCGAGAAAATCTACAACAAATGGTTCATGGAGCCAGTGCCGCCGCGCGGCCTGAACTTCCACGTGCCGATGCCGATGTCGATGAAGAAGTCTTTTGAGAACCCATCCGACAATCCTGATCCAGCCTCCTACGGAGGCTAACGACAGATGTCCTCCGTCAACTACGGGTCTACTCCAGCAACGTCGTGAGCTGCGCGCCCTCATCCGCCACGAACACCGCGATCAATTCCGCGGGCTCCGTGGCGCTGGCGTTGGCCGAGACCAGATGCGTCGATCCCGGCGGCTCGAAGAAGGACTGGCCGACCCCAAATGTCTCGACAGAGCCACCGCCGAGCTGGGAGCGGATCTCGCCCTTGGTGATGTAGGCCGTCACCGAGCCTGCATGCCGGTGCGGCCGCGAAAACCCGCCGGGACCGTAGAACACGTGCACGATCGTGACCCGCTTGCCCGGCACGTTCGGCAAAGCGTAGGAGCCGATCGGCTCGACCTTGTCGAGCGGCGAGCTCTCGGCGGCATTGGCGCACAGCGGCGCCAGCGCGCCGGAGACCGTGTCCATCGTCACCGGCAACGCCTTACCGATCGCAAGAGCGCAAGCGAGCCCGCCAACAACAGCAAGCATCGTCGGGCGCGATGGCAGTTGCCTGGGCGCGGCGGCCAAACTCATTGCAGTCATCTCTACCTCTCCTTCATATACTCAGGATGCTGCGGCATTCGCCGCGACCGGCCGCTTCGCCGGCGTCCAGCGATAGGCCGCGCCAAAGCGGTTCCAGACGTTGATCGAGGCAACCGCGGATGTCAGGTACATGAGCTCGGCCTCGGAGAATTCGCAGGCAGCCTCTTCATGGACTTCATCGCTGACACCGTCGGGTAGAAGGGTCAGCGCCTCGGTCCACGCCAATGCCGCGCGCTCGCGCGCGGAAAAGACCGGCGCCTCGCGCCAGACTGCGACCAGATTGAGCTTGTCCACGGGCACACCGATCCGCTCCGAGAGCAGGATGTGATGCTGCAAACAGAACGCGCAGCCATTGATCTGCGAGGCACGCAGCTTGATGAGCTCGAGCAGCTGCTTATCGAGACCGGTCTTGGCCGCGACCTGCCCCAACGCAAGCACCAGATCATATGCATCGGGCGCAATCCGCTTGAAATCCTCGTATTCGCCGCGGGCGTGTGACATCGCCGTTCACCTCGTGTTATTGTAATAGCACTTACATCTTATAAGAGCTCTTATATGTCACGCAAGACGGCCGATATCACGAGATCGCCACCGAGGCGGAGCACGGCTTCCCGAAAGGACGCTGACCGGCCAGGCGCCGACGGAACACCGCGCGTGCCGGGCCCTGGCGAAGGCAAGCGCGGCGAGCAGGGCTATCTCGGCTATCTGCTGCGCCAGGCCCACGCCGCGGTCCGTCTGAAGATGGAACGAACCCTCGCCGATCTTAGCGTGACATCGCCGCAATTCGCCGTGCTGACCATGCTCAATGCCTACCCCGGCCTGTCGGGTGCCGACGTCGCCCGCCTCACCTTCCTGACGCCGCAGACCGTCGGCGTGATCATCCGCAATCTCGAACGCGACGGCGCGATTCTGATGACGCCCCATCCCGTCCACGGCCGCATCCAGCAATGGACGCTGACGCCACGCGGCGCGACGCTGCTGAAGGCATGCCGGGAGCGTGTGCTGGAGCTGGAGAAACGCCTTGCCAAGGGCTTGGACGGCAAGGCGGAAATCACAATAAGGCGGTGGCTGGCCGGGATTGCAGCCGAATTGCAGGAAAGCTAGGCGGGTCCGTGCTGCTCGCCAGTACGAGGCACGCCTCCGTCGCCCCCGTCGGCATCAGAGAATCCACCGCAAGCGCCGCCGCCTTGAATGCCTCGGCCGAAATTCTCGGCGATGATCATCAGGATCACGACGAACAGCCCTGCGCCGAAAGGCCAGGGATTGGCACGGATGATGTCAAACAGCTCCCGCATGCGTACATCATGCGCAGACAGGAACGAATCGAGCGTAAAGCGGCAGGCCTAAAGTTGGGGTAATCGATGTTGCGGAAAGGCACCTTACCCGCTCTTCAACGCATTCTTAACCTCGCCGTCGGGCCAGGTGTCGTCCGCCCCGATCACGCGAACACGGCTTTGGTCCGCAGCGTTTACCAGCACATGCGAACTTACCCCGTCACGGCAGTGCTCCAGATGCAGATCCGTCTCTGGCTTCCACCCTAGCGTCGTTGCAAGATCGCCCGGAAAGATCTGCCAGTTTGATCCGTCGTCGAGCTGGACGACATGGCTCTCCGAATGCGTGCGTATCTTCATTCAGTCCCGAATTGTACTTACATAATGGTCCGCGTTGCGGAAAGTGCCTCGACGATCGGTCGGAGCGCTCGTGCGGAAGGAATGCGTGAGCGCGAGCGTTTGTTCCGGGGAACGCCGGGTCGGTCGACTGTTCCTGCGTTCCAGGAACCACTCACAGGGACCGTGTTTCCCGCTACAATCACTCCATGAAACAAGCTGATTCTTCGGCCAACCAGACCCGCCGCGCCCTGCTGAACTCTGCGCTCGGCGTAGCCGCCCTGCTCGCATCACCCACTTGCGTCCTCGGCGCAACGCCTCCCGGCTTCGATGAATGGCGCGAAGGTTTTCGCGCGCGTGCAATAGCAAAAGGGATCTCGGCTGCGACCTGGCAGCGCACGATGGCGCGCGTCGAGCCCGACATGAGCGTGTTCAAGCAGATGCGCAACCAGCCGGAATTCCACGAGCAGGTCTGGCAATACATCAACCGCCGCGTCTCCGACTGGCGCATCATCAACGGCAAGATTGCGCTGAAGAACAACGAGGCGTTGCTTGCGCGCATCGAACGCGATTTCGGTGTCGAGCGCGGCACTCTGTTGGCGCTGTGGGGCGTCGAGTCCGCCTACGGCGATCCCCTGGTGCAGCAGAACCACATGACGCCGGTGTTTCCCTCGCTCGCCGCGCTCGCCTGGAACGAGCCGCGGCGAAAGGCTTATTGGGAGACCGAGCTGATCAACGCGCTGCGGATCGTCGACAAGGGCTGGAGCACGCCAGAGGAGATGCGCGGATCCTGGGCCGGCGCGATGGGGCATTCGCAATGGATGCCCGAGGTCTGGCTCAATGTCGGCATCGATTATGACGGCGACGGCAAGGTCTCGCCGTTCGGCAAGCCCGACGATGCACTGGGCTCGACCGCAAAGTATCTCGTCAATCGCGGCAAGTGGCGCCGCGGCGAGCATTGGGGCTACGAGGTGCGCGCCCCCGGCGACGTCAGCGGCAACCGCACTTATGCGGCCTGGGCATCAGCCGGCGTTACCCGCGCCGACGGACAGCCGTTTCCGCAACCAACTGCGTCTGCGCAGATGTGGACGCCGGTGGCGGGCGGGCCGACCTTCCTGCTGGGCCCGAATTTCTATTCGGTGAAGAGCTACAATCCCTCGATGAACTATGCGCTGGCAATCTGTCATCTCGGCGACCGCTGCCTTGGCGCGCCGCCCTTCATCCAGCCATTCCCCGGCTCCGAACGCGCGCTGACGCTGGCCGAGGTACAGGAGATGCAGACACGGCTGACGAAAGCCGGCTTCGACACCGGCGGCACCGATGGCCGCGTCGGCAACGACACCATGAAGGCGATCAAGGATTTTCAGCAGAAGGCCGGGATCACTCCGGCGGACGGCTATGGCGGGTTGAAGGTGCTGGCGAAGCTGCGGCAGGGTGGATGATGGCTCCCCTCATTCCGGGGACACCACTTGGCACGCGCCGCGGAATGACGCCCTGAGAGCTCAGTGCCTGTATTGCGGCTCCTCGGCATCGAGCTGGCGACGGACGGCGGCAAGATGCAGGCGCGCGGATTCGGAGTCGCCCTCGCGCATCTGCTTGTAGGTTGCTGCCGCCATCGCGGGATCGACCGGCAGAACCTTTCGTCCGGTCGACATCGCCAGCACCTGCACCTCGGCGGCACGCTCAAGGTAGTAGAGATCGTCCCAAGCCTCCGCGATGGTCGGCGCCAGCACCATCACGCCGTGATGCTTCATGAAGACGATGTCGGCGTCGCCGACGGCCGACGCAATGCGCGCGCCTTCGCGGTTGTCGAGCGCTAGGCCGTTGTAGTCGCGGTCCACAGCGGTGCGCCCGTAGAATTTCAGCGCGGTCTGCCCCGCCCAGATCAAGGGATCACCCTCGGTCATCGACAACGCGGTGGCGTAGGGCATGTGGGTGTGGAAGGCGACTTTCGCGCGCGGCAGGCGCTTGTGCATCTCGGCGTGGATGTAGAACGCCGTCGCCTCCGGCTCGCCGTCGCCGTCGAGCACGTTGCCGTGGAAATCGCAGACCAGGAGCTTTGACGCGGTCAGCTCCCGGAAGGCGTAGCCATAGGGGTTGACCAGGAAGAGATCGTCATGGCCCGGCACCACCGCCGAGAAATGGTTGCAGATCCCCTCCTCAAATCCGTTGCGCGCCGCCATGCGGAAGCAGGCGGCGAGATCCTCGCGTGCGGTGCGGATCGCATCGGTGGCGAGATCCGGCCGGTTCGAGCGGACAGCTACGGGTGAGGAGGCGTAAAGGCCGTGCGCCATGGCGAAGAAAACCTCTGTCGGTCGGAAGATGATGGCGTTGTACAGGGGCAACGCCAGTGCGTCAGCCCCTGCGAGCGCCGCTCTGCCCTGCGCGCCTCAGGCCCGCCGCGGCACGCCGCCAGCGTTCATGCCGCCGTCGATGACGAGCTCGGTGCCGGTGACGTAGCGCGAGGCATCGGAGGCCAGATACAGCACGCCGCTGGCAATCTCGGCGGCCTGTCCGGCGCGGCCGAGCGGTGTGACAACCCTGGCCCGCTCCTCGGGATCGATCGGCGCATTGCCCTGGTTGCCGGTCGCACCCGTCGGGATCTTGCCCCAGATCGGTGTATCGATGATGCCGGGATGCACCGAGTTGACGCGAATGCCATCGCCGGCCGTCGCGCACTCCATCGCAATCGATTTTGCGAACAGCCGCACGCCGCCCTTGGTCGCCGAATAGGCCGACAGCCCCGGCGAGCCGCGCAGGCCCGCCAGCGAGGACATCATGACGATGGAGCCGCCGCCGATCTTACGCATCAGCGGCAGGCAATGTTTCACGGACAGAAAGACGCCGTCGAGATTGATCGCGTTCTGCCTGCGCCAATCACTGAGAGTCATGTCGACGATCGAAGGCACGGCAATGCCGATGCCGGCGTTGGAAACGAGCACGTCGAGCCGGCCGAAGCGCTTGGCGATCTCGGCTGCGATCTCCGCCCAGCGCTCCTCGCTGGTGACGTCCTGCTCCAGAAAGATCGCCTTGCCGCCGGCCTTGGTGATGCGCCTGGCGAGCTCGGGGCCTCTCAACTCGTCGATGTCGGTGGCAATGACGGTGGCGCCCTCGCGCGCGAACAGCTCGACGATGGCTTCACCGATGCCCGATGCGCCGCCCGTCACCAGCGCGACCTTGCCTTCAACCTGCCCTGCCATGTTCACTCCCTTTTTTGTTGTTTGCGGATTTTTATCTGATCATAGATGGTCCCTGATCGGGTAGCGCAACGTCAAGGACGCGAAACTGCACGCGTTCGGCGCCCTGGTAGCGGTCGACCGACAATGACCCTGCCACGTGCAGCTGCTGGCCGCGGTTGGCCACAAGCGCATTGCCGAGCTTCTGGCCGACCGAACGGAACGCGATGCCGTTGACGATGGCGCCGTCGCCGGACTTGAAGCGCAGGCGCAGATGCGCCTGTCCGACCTCGTCGGCATAGACGAGCTGATGCGCCGGCAGCGCCAGCACGACCTCGGGATTGCCGCTGCCGAAAGGACCTGCGCGGTTGAGTGTGGTCGCAAGCTCCGTCGTCACCCCGCGCGCGGACACTGCACCGTCGATATAGAGCTCATTGACGTGGCGGGCCTCCGCGACGTCGCGTGCCAGTGTGCTTTCGAGATAGGCGCGGAATTCGGCGAGCTTTTCCTTGCGCAGCGTCACGCCCGCGGCCATCGCATGGCCGCCGCCTTTCAGCAAGATGCCGTCGACCACTGCCTGCCGCACCGCCTTGCCGAGATCGACGCCGGCGATGGAGCGGCCCGAGCCGGTGCCGATGCCGCCGGGCTCAAGTGCGATGGCAAAGGCGGGCCGCGCAAACTTCTCCTTCAGCCGGGAGGCAACGAGGCCGACCACGCCGGGATGCCAGCCTTCGGAAGCCGTGACGATGACGCCGAGTTTGTCCTCGAGCCCGATCGAGGCAAGCGCCTCGGCTTCGGCCTGCGCTTCCGCCGCCTGCTCGATGATGCGGCGTTCGCCGTTGAGCCGGTCGAGCTCGGCAGCGATGCGCGCGGCCTCGGTGCTATCGCCCTCGAGCAGGAGCCGCACGCCGAGATCGGCGCGGCCGATACGGCCGCCGGCATTGATGCGCGGCCCGAGCATGAAGCCGAGATGCCAGGCCTCGGGCGGCCCGTTGAGGCGCGCCACATCCATCAGCGCGGTGTGGCCGACATGATCGCGCCGCCGCATCGCGATCAGGCCCTTGGCGACGAAGGCGCGGTTGAGGCCGATCAGCGGCGCCACGTCGGCCACCGTGCCCAGCGCAACGTGATGCAGCATGCCGAGCAGATCGGGCTCCGGCATCTCACCGCTCCAGAAGCCGCGCTGGCGCAGCTCGCGATTGACCGCAACCAGCGTCACCAGCACCAGCCCGACGGCCGCGAGGTGGCCGAGGCCGGAAAGATCGTCGGGACGATTCGGATTGACCAGCGCGTCGACCTCGGGAAGGTCGATGCTGGATTGGTGGTGGTCGATCACGACCACGGACATGCCGAGGCGTTTCGCCTCGACGAGCGGCTCGATGCTGGTGGTGCCGCAATCGACGGTGACGAGCAGCGTGGCGCCCTTTGCGGCCAGCGCGCGGACCGCTTCCGTGTTCGGGCCATAGCCTTCGAAAATCCGGTCGGGAATGTGGATCAGCGGATCGAGCCCGCAATGTCGCAGGTGCCAGGCAAGCAGCGCCGCCGAAGTGGCACCGTCGACGTCGTAGTCGCCGAAGATCGCGACCTTCTCGCCTCTCACCGCCGCGTCCGCGATCCGCTTGGCGGCAGCTTCCATCTCCGTCACCGTAAAGGGATCCGGGAGGAGCTTGCGGATGGTCGGATCGAGGAAGTCAGACACCGCATCGATGTCGACGCTGCGGCCGGCCAGCACTCGCGCCAGCAGTTCGGGCAATTGATGGCGCTGCACGATGGCGAGCGCCTTGGCCGCTCCGCGCGCGTCCAGCCGGTCGCGCCAGAGCTTGTCCGTGAACGAGCGTGCCACGCCCAGGAAGGCGTGGGGCGCTTCGACCGGCAAGGCGGTAGCGGGCGGCGTCATGATTCGAGAGACTGACTGTTGGGAACTCGGGGCCGGACCATCACGCAGGCGTCCGGCTACTCATTTGGGGATTGGCCGGGAATCATTCCGGATTTGCAACGGCGGCCGGGCACAAAGCGGTGGATGGCCGCTCCGCAAGCCGGATTGACTACCATTTAGGCATTCCGCCGAACAGCAAATTAATCGGGCGTTAGGCGGAATCCCCGAAAAAGACTCGTATTCGATCTGTAATTGTTGTTCCGGGTTCTTTGCAGATCAGGCCTCATTGCCAAGGGAAGTTACCCGATGTCTGCAGCGCTGGGTCTGAAAGCCAAGCCGATCGCGAACGGAACCACCGCGCCCGACGATGATTCCGACATCTCCGCACTGATCAACCGATTGACTGCAGAGGTCAACCAGATCGCGGTCGACAAGACCAAGTCGATCCAGCAGATCACCAACCAGATGAAGATGCTGGCGCTCAACGCGCTGATCGAAAGCTCGCGCGCCGGCGTGCAAGGCGCCGGCTTCGCGGTGGTGGCGCAGGAGGTGCGCGGCGTCGGCCAGCAGGTCGAGACCATCGCCCGCGAGTTAGAAACCCAGCTGACCAAGCGCACCGGCGACCTCGTTGCCTCGATCGAACGCATGAGCCAGCGTTCGCGCGGCGAGCGCATGGTCGATCTGTCCCTGAACGCGATCGAGCTGATCGACCGCAATCTCTATGAGCGCACCTGCGATGTGCGCTGGTGGGCGACCGACTCCGCCGTGGTCGATTGCGCGGCCTCCTCGGGCGCTGCGGCCGTCTCGCATGCGTCGGAGCGCATGGGTGTGATTCTCGGCGCCTACACCGTCTATCTCGATCTGTGGCTCTGCGACCTCGACGGCAACGTCATCGCCAACGGCCGTGCCGACCGTTTTCGCGTCGTCGGCCAGAACGTCGCCCACACCAAATGGTTTCGCGAGGCCAAGGGACTGCGCTCCGGCGACGACTATGTCGCCGGTGACGTCGAGAACCAGCCGCTGCTCGGCAACGCGCAGGTCGCGACCTACTGCGCCAGCGTCCGCGCCGGCGGCCAGGCCAACGGCGCGCCGCTCGGTGTGCTCGCCATCCATTTCGACTGGGAGGCGCAGGCCCGCGCCATCGTGCAAGGCGTGCGCGTCGGCGACAGCGACAAGGCGCGCGTGCTGCTGGTCGACTCCAATTTACGCGTGATCGCGGCCTCCGACGGCCAGGGCATTTTGAGCGAGCGGATCGCGCTCTCGCTGAACGGCCAGCGCTCCGGCTTCTATCAGGACCGCTCGGGCACCCTAGTCGCGTTCCATGCGACGCCGGGCTACGAGACCTATCGCGGCCTCGGCTGGTACGGCGTGATCATCTGCGGGGCGTGAGGCGGCCCGATGACGCTGACCGTCAACTCAAAATCTAAAAAACAACCCCATGCACAGTAGAATGGGGCTGACAACACAGGGCTTTTTGCCCCGCTCGATCGTTTGACTCGTCGATTGCGTAATCTGTCGGTCTGGCAATTTACCTATCCCCGGTGGCAGCCGGTAAAGCCTTCGCCGCGCACGCAAATATCAGCTCTTCGGGCGATTGCCGAAGACCTCGATCAGGCGGAAGCGCTCGCACATCAGCATCATGTCCTCGCTGAACCGTCCCAGCCGGCCGAAATAGGTGCGATGAGCGCAGCGCCAATAGGCCAGGCTCCGATCGCCCTCTCCCTCGTCGAACGCAAAGTCGGCCTCGACTTCGTCGAAGCGTCGATAGGTCACCTCGGTGCTTTCGATGACACAGCGTGGTTCTGCGCACCCGTCGAGCACCACCCAGCGCTCACCGGGCGCGGAGGTGTTCGGCTCGTCTTCCGTGCTGCAAGTCGCAGTCTTGATGCCCCTGATGACAAGTTCGAGCAATTCATCCGCGAGCGCGGGACTGTCGCCGAACGCGAACGTTCGGAGGTGTCGATATTGTTCAGGGATCGGCTCGCCCATGGCTTTCACGCCTTGATGTCACGTCTCAACGACGCAATGGCCGCACCGCTGCAGGCACAGAGCGACGTTGTCGAAATCTGCGATTGCGCGCAAGGGCCAGCCTGCCGCCGCCCTCCCTGCTCAAGAGACGCGACAATCTGCGGCAGGTGGGCGTGCGTTTAGGACATAAGGGCACGATCCCTGACGGATTGCCGCCGCAACGCGACGCAACGTCTTGAGCATTTTTCGGCAACATAGGCCCGTTCCAGGCAAGAGCCTGCCCCATTGCTCCTGTAAAATGCGGCTCACATCGGGAGCGTGAGTAACCTCCGCCCTTGGTCATCTCACGTTCGCAACATGCAGAGGAGACGTGCCATGAAGATCGTCGTGATCGGCGGAACCGGATTGATCGGATCGAAGCTCGTGGCGAAGCTGAAGCAGCAAGGCCACGAGGCCGCAGCAGCCTCGCCGAAATCAGGCGTGAACGCCGTGACCGGCGACGGCCTCGCCGCGGCGCTGGCGGGCGCGGACGTTGTCGTCGACGTGGCCAACGCACCGTCCTGGGAGCCTGCCGCCGTGCTCGAATTCTTCGAGCGATCGAGCACCAACCTCGTCGCCGCGGAGGCCGCTGCCGGCGTCAAGCATCATGTGGCGCTGTCGATCGTGGGGACCGATCGCTCGCCCGACATCTCCTATTTTCGTGCCAAGCTCGCCCAGGAGACCATCGTCAAGGCCTCTTCGATCCCCTACTCGATTGTCCGCGCCACCCAGTTCTTTGAGTTCCTCGGCGCCATTGGTGAAGCGGGGGCAGTTGGAGGCAATATCGTCGTTCCATCGGCGCTGTTTCAGCCGATCGCGGCCGACGATGTAGTCGATTGCCTCGTGGAGATCGCGACGGGGCGGCCGCTAAACGGCACGATCGATATCGCAGGCCCCGAGAAGGCTCCTTTCAATGAATTCGTCGCGCGACGCCTGAAGGCGTCCGGCGACAGTCGTCCAGTGGTCGGAGACCCAGGCGCGCAGTATTACGGCGCCGCCATTAACGACACCTCGCTGAACCCGCTCGGCGAGGCGCGGCTCGGAAAAACGCCGCTCGCAACATGGCTCGCGAAGCTGTGAGTATCCGCCCGTCCTGCAATCGCGACAGTCACGGCAACAATAAAGGGAATCCCATGCGCAGATTGCTGATCGCAACGGCGGTTTATACAGCATCCTTCCTGACGGCACAGGCAGCGGAGACGCAGCCGGCAGCACCAATGGCCAAAGTGACGGTCGTGTTTGACCAAGCCCTGCCCAACGTCCCGGGCAAGAGCATGAAGGGCGTGCTAGTCGAGTATGGTCCGGGAGGCTTCTCACCGGCCCACATGCACCCGCGCTCCGCATTCATATATGCGACCATCCTGGAAGGAGCGATCCGCAGTCAGGTCAATGACGAGCCCGCCAAGGTCTATCACAAGGGAGAGAATTTCCTCGAAAGACCAGGCGACCGCCACGCCATAAGCGCCAATGCCAGCGATAGCGAGCCCGCGAAGCTGCTGGCCGTCTTCGTGGTGGATACAGCCGACAAGGAGCTGGTGACGCCGCTCGCGAAATAGCGCCGGATTAGCAGACGGCGTTGCTGGAACGAGACACTGTCATCAACCGGAGCCCTCCACGAACGCGACCGGCGTACTTTTCGAGACGCTGGCTGCGACGCGTTCGGCGTCCCAGTTGGTGAGACGCACGCACCCGTGCGACTGCGCCTTGGAGATTTTCTCCGGCGACGGCGTGCCGTGAATGCCGTAGCCTTCCGCAGAGAGATTGATCCAGACCGTGCCGACCGGATTGTTCGGACCGGGCTTGATAGTGAACGGCTTGCGGGAATGGACGTCCTTGAAGTGATAGTTTGGGTTGTAGCGATAGGTCGGATTTCGATTGACTTCCGTCACCTTCAGCGTGCCCGAGGGCGACGGCTTCTCTTCGCTTCCGACGGTTGCCGGATAGAACCCGATCAGTGCATTCGACTTGTCGAACAACTTCACCGTCTGCCGGCTCTTGTCGATCTCGACCCTGTCGGCCCGGGCGGGCGCGCCGCCTCCTCCGGCGGCGGTATCGACCACCACGATGGTGTCGCCGGCGCGTTCGAAATGGCGACCGGGGTTGAGCGTCGCCAAGAGCTGCTCGCTCATGTGAAATTTCTCGGCCAAGGCTTCGCGCGGACTGGTGAAGCCGAGCTTCGGGATGTCCTTCATGTCCTCCATCTTCGACGGAAGCTTGCGAAGGAACGGGCCCGACACATCCTGCTCGGTGATGGTGTAAGTCGCCGTCACTTGCCGGTCATCCGCCTGGAGCGCCTTCCAGGCCTCTTCCGTCAAGGCGTCCGAACTCGGCAATTGCTGCGCTTCCGCATAGGCTCGCAGCGCCTTCTTGGCGTTCTCTCCGAACTTGCCGTCGATCTCGCCGGGCGAAAAGTGCGCCCTGTCCAAAAGGACCTGCAGCCGCACCCCCGCCGGGGTCGGCTTCTCGTTCGAGAGAGTCTTCTTCGATGGCTGGGCCGCATTGATGGCGTCCGCGGTCATTTCGGCAGCGAACGCAGGTGCTCCCGCCAGGGCGAAGGCAGGAAAGAAGACAAGAAAGATGCAAATCTGCCCCGCTTTCGTGAGCGACACGGTCGCCTCCTTTCACGTCTCGGACCGTTGCATGTTGAATTCTCCGGCCGCGGTGGCAACCAGGTACTCGCCTTCGTACTCGCGCGCCATTCGTCGCGCCGAGAAGCGCTGCTCGAAGCGGGAGCGCACGCTGCTTCGAGCGTTCATGGAACGCCAACTCGTCGCGGCGGCGGAAGTTTCCAGTTTTTCCCGAAATTCATAAGCCTGCGGGCGGGGCGAGCGCGGTGAGCATTCGCTCCCCAGCGCGTGCAAATCACGCGCCGCGCCGCGCCGCCATCTCAGCCGCGAGCAGCACCGCGGCGCGGCTGGCGCCGGTGGACGCGATGCCTTGGCCGGCGATGTCATAGGCGGTGCCATGCGCGGGCGTGCAGATCGGAAACGGGAAACCGCCGAGCATGGTCACGCCGCGATCGAAACCCATCAGCTTCATCGCGATCTGGCCCTGGTCGTGGTACATCGTCAGCACCGCATCGAAGACGCCACTCTTGGCGCGCAGAAATACCGTGTCGGCCGGGAACGGCCCCTCGGCGGCAATGCCCTCACGCTGGCCGGCCGCGACCGCGGGGGCAATGACATCGATCTCCTCGCGGCCGAAATTGCCGCCGTCCCCGGCATGGGGGTTGAGACCGGCCACGGCAATGCGCGGCCGCTCAAAACCAGCGTTGCGCATACAGGAATCGGTCAACTTGAGCGCGCGTTGGATGCGTTCGCTGGATAGTTTCGAGGCGACGTCCTTGAGCGGAATGTGCGAGGTGACACGCGCATTCCAGAGCTCGCCAAGCACGTTGAATTCGCTCGCCGCGGTCTTGAGCCCGACGACCTCCGCCGAGAACGCGATCTCGTCATCATAGTCCGAGCGGGCATACCGCATCGCCTGCTTGTTGAACGGCGTGAAGCAGACCGCGTCGGCATGCCCGTCCCGCGCCAGCTCCAGCGCGTGACGGTAATTTGCCAGCGCGAACCTGCCGCCGGCAAGGCTCGCCGTGCCCTGTTCGACCTCCGCGGGATCGAGATGGCCGAGATCAATGAACAGCGCATCGCCCGCGGCCGCACGGACGTCGGCCCCCAGCTCGACCGTATTGAGCTCCGGCCTGACCCCGGCGACGCGGGCACCTTGGTCGAAGACGCGGCGGTCGCCGATGACGACGAGCCGGCCACGGGCGCGAATATCATCCAGCGCGACCAGTTTCGCCGTCAGCTCCGGGCTGATGCCGGCGGGATCTCCCATCGCAAGTGCGATGAGCGGCTTTGAGGTCATATGATCACCTTTTCCTGACTTGTCGTCTGATCGCCGGGTAACGCGGGCTTGCGCAGCAACATGCGCGCCAGCTGCAATGCCAGCGGAAGCAGCAGGAGCACGATGCCGGCCACGACCAGGCACGTCACCAGGCGGTTCGCAAAGAAGATTCCAAGCGATCCCTTGGACATCAGCATCGATTGCCGGAACGCGTCCTCGGCCTTGTCGCCGATGACGATCGCGAGCACCAAAGGCGCGAGGGGATAGAACAACTTCTTGAAGAGATAACCGACGATGCCAAAACCCATCATCATGACCACGTCGAGATAGGAGTTCGACACTGAATAAGCACCGACCACGCAGATGATCACGATCAGGGGCGCGATGACGACGAAGGGAATCCGCATCAGGGCGGCAAACACCGGAACCGTCAGCAATACCAGCGCGACCGCGACGATGTTGCCCACATACATCGAGGCGATCAGTCCCCAGACGAAATCCTTCTGATCGACGAACAACATCGGTCCGGGGTTGAGTCCCCAGATCATCAGGCCGCCCATCATCACCGCCGCGGTCGCCGAGCCGGGAATCCCGAGCGAGAGCATCGGCAGCAGCGCGCTGGTGCCGGCCGCGTGATCGGCCGTCTCCGGCGAGATGATGCCTTCGACCTCGCCCGTGCCGAAGTAGCGTCCGCGCCGCGAGAAACGCCTGGCGATGCCGTAGCTCATGAACGATGCCGCCGTGGGACCGCCGGGCGTGATGCCCATCCAGCATCCGATCGCCGCGCTGCGCAGCAGCGCAACGCTGTGCCTCGGCAAGCGGCCGACTGCGCGAAGTACCTCGCGCCAATCGATCTTCGAGGAGACCGCGCGAGCGTGAAACTCCTCTTCGACCGCCACCAGAAGCTCGCCGATGCCGAACAACCCCATCACCGCGACGACAAAATTCACGCCTTTCACCAGCTCGTCGACGCCCATCGTGAGGCGCACGCTGCCGGAGACGGTGTCGATGCCGATGGCGGCAATCGCAAAGCCTATTCCCAGCGCAACGACGGTCTTGATTGGCGCCGCACCGCCCATGCCGACGAAACTGGCGAAGGCGAGAAAATAGACCGCAAAATATTCCGGCGGCCCGAAGGCGAGCGCGACCTCGGCCACCCATGATGCGAGAAAGGTGATCAGGATGACCCCGACCAGCGCGCCAAATGCGGCCGAGCCGAACGCCGTGGCGAGCGCCGTCGTCGGCCGTCCGTCACGCGCCATCGGATAGCCATCGAAGGTGGTCGCGACAGAGGACGGCTCGCCGGGGATGTTGAACAGGATCGAGGTCACGGAGCCACCGAACAGCGCGCCCCAATACATGCTCGAGAGCAGGATGATGGCCGACACCGGCTGCATGCCGAAGGTCAGCGGCAGCAACAGCGACACGCCGTTCGGCGCGCCCAGCCCCGGCAGTACCCCGACGAGAATGCCGAGCAGCACGCCGATCACCATCAGCGCCAGATGCGGCAGGGTGATCGCGACGCTGAAACCGTGCAGGAGCTCCTGGAGATTGTCCATCGCCCGCTCCGTCAGAACCCGAACGCGGCGGCGAGCGCGCCGTGCGGAAGCGACACCTGGAACATGCGCTCGAACACCACGTAGAGCCCGACCGCCGTTGCCGCCGCCATCATTGACGAGCGCATCGGGGATTGATGCTTCGGAATTGCGAGCACTGCGAAGATGTAGACGGCCGAGGCGAGGTAGATTCCGATCAGCGGCATGGCCGCAACGAAAATCGCCGCCGGCACGAACAGGCCTGCAAGCCGGCGCAGCTCGGTCGGTGTGATGGCGATTGGGACGCTCGCCAGCGTCAAGCCCGGCAGGGTCCCGCGCGCCAGATTGTACAGGCTGCCAAGCACGACGATGACGCCGGTCAGGAACGGGAAGGTGCCGGACTCCACGCCCGCGCTCGACCAGCCAATGCCGTTGTCGAGGCTGGAGAGGACGACCGCCACACCGAAGCTGCCGGTGAGGACGGCGGTCGCCAGTTCAAGAGCGCGGCGCGATATCATGGCGTGGTACCTTTGAAGGCAGGGCTATCGCATGTGGCAGCGGGGAAGATGCCGAACGTGCTCGGCCCGCATGGTTCGAGACGCCCGCTTTGGCGGGCTCCTCACCATGAGGGTCTGATACTTCGCTGCAGAACGCGACCTCATCCTGAGGGCCCGCGGCAGGCGGGCGTCTCGAAGAATGGCCGCAGGCGACCTGCCCGCCACGTTGTTCGTCATATGCAATCGCCCTGCCTTTGAAGAGGCTTGCCCGCTTCACTTGATCAGCCAGCCCTGCTCGCTCGCAACTTGCTTGAGGTGCTCGAGATCCTGCTTGATGAACTTGTCCAGAGCATCGCCAGTCAAAAACGTGTCGACCTGCGAGGTCTTCTCGATGTAGTCCTTCCATTCCGGCGTGGCCTGAACCTTCTTCATCAGGTCGACATAGAACGCAGCCTGCTCCGGCGTGACTTTGCCGGGCAGCCACACCGTCCGCGGCTGCTCATATTGCGCGATGTCGAGACCCTGTTCGACGCAGGTCGGGACGTCACTCCAGCCTTCGGTCGCAGTGATCTTGGCGCCCTGCGGCAGACGCTTCGGACTGAAGGCACATAGCGGGCGCTGCGTGCCGCCGCGCCACTGGCCGAGGCTCTCGCTGGGATTGTTGATATGCGAGTCGATGTGCCCGCCGGCGAGCTGCACCGCGGCCTCGGCGCCGCTCTTGAACGGGATGTAGGTCAGCTTGACGTGACCGATCTTCTCGATCATGCGCGTCAACACCTCATCGGTGTCCTTCGACTGCGCGCCGCCCATCTTGAATTCGTTTGCGGCCGCGGCCTTCAAATAGTCGCCTGCCGTCTTGTAGGGCGCATCCTGCTTGACCCAGAGCAGGAACTCGTCCTGGGCCATGGCCGCGATCGGGGTGAGGTCGGTGTAGTTGAAGGCAACCTTGGACACGAGCGGCTGCTGCCAGGCGTTCGAGGTGCCGAAGATGACCTTGTAGGGATCGCCCGCGGACGCCTTGCCGTACACATAGCCTTCGGCGCCGCTGCCGCCGCCCTTGTTGACGACGACAATCGGCTGGTCCGTCAGCTTGTACTTGGTGATGATGTTCTGCACCGCGCGGGCCAGATTGTCCGTGCCGCCGCCCGGCCCTGCGGTCGCCACGAACTCGATCGGCTTCTGCGGCTGCCAGGCTGCGCTGGCGGGAGTCATGCCGGCGAGCACAATGACGGCCGCAGACAGCAGATATGTCGACGTATTGCGCATGTTTTTCCTCCACCCGATTTTTGATCTTGTTTATTGGTAGCGACGTCAGGTCAGGCGACTCGTTCCTCCTGCCTGCTCGACCCCAAGACAATCGCGCCTTCTTTTTCGAGCGCTTCGATCTGCTGCTGGTCGAACCCGTACTCCGCCAGCACCTCGCCTGTATGTTCGCCATACACAGGCGCACCGGAACGCACCTTGCCGGGCGTCTTTGAGAATTTGACCGGAAGCCCGATCGTCTTGACCGGGCCGAGCGTCGAATGCTCGACTTCGACGACCATCTCGCGCGCGAGCGTCTGCGGATCGCTCAACGCCTCCAGCATGTCGTGGACAGGACCGCACGGCACGCCCTTCTCGTCAAGCGCCGCCAGCCAATGCGATCGCGACCTCGTCCGGAAACGCTTGCTCAACACCGCTTCGAGCTCCTTCAGATGTGCCATGCGGTCGGCTCCGGTGACGAAGCGCGGATCGGCCGCAAGCTCGGTCGCATCGAGCGCCTCCAGCATCAGGAGCCAATGCTTCTTGTTGGCCCCGCCGACCACGAGCCAGCCGTCGGAAGCTTCGAAAGCCTGATACGGCGCGTTGAGCGGATGCGCCGAGCCCATCGCGCGCGGCGCCGTGCCCGCGGCAAGGGCGATGGTCGCTTGCCAATAGGTCTGCACCAACGCGGCTTCATAGAGCGACGTCTCGACCCATTGTCCATCGCCGGTTTTCAGACGATGCGCATAGGCAGCGAGGATGCCCATGCTCGCGAGCAGGCCGGCGGTGATGTCGGACAGCGGCGGTCCGCACTTCACCGGCGGACCGTCGGGACGCTCGCCCGTAAAACTCATGATCCCGCTCATCGCCTGCGCCACCAGGTCGAATCCCCGGCGGTGCTTGTAGGGGCCGGTGCGGCCGAACCCCGACAGCGAGCAGTAGATCAGCGCCGGGAACTCCTTGTGCAGGTCCTCGTAGCCGAAGCCCAGGCGCTCCATGGCGCCGGGTGCAAAATTCTCGACCAGGACGTCGGCGCTCGCGATCAGCCGCCGCAGGACATGCTTGCCGCCATCGGTTTTCAGATCGAGCACGATGCCGCGCTTGTTGCGGTTCATCATCAGGAACGAGGCCGCCTCGTCGCCGATTTTCGGCGGCACCGAGTGGCGGGTATCGTCGCCATTCGGTGACTTTTCGATCTTGATGACGTCGGCGCCCATGTCGGCGAGCATCAAGGTGCAGGTCGGACCTGCCATGACGTGGGTGAGATCAACGACCTTGAGGCCGGCGAGCGGTCCCGAGCGATCAGAAGTGGATTGCGATGGATCCTTTTGCATCGGCCTGTCCTACTCGCCGCGCCATTGCGGCGCGCGTTTGGTAAGAAATGCGTCAAGGCCCTCGCGAAAATCCTCGCTGGTGTAACACATCAGGATCAGGTCCTCGCCTTCCTCCCGCGTCAGCCGCCGTTGCAGGCGGGCGACCGCCTGCTTGGTCGCGTTGAGCGTCAGTGGCGCATGGCCGGCAAGGAGCCGCGCAACTTCGTCGGCACGCCGGTCGAGCGCCGCGATATCCTCGACGACTTCCGTGAGCAGCCCGACGCGTGCAGCTTCAGTGGCTTCGACGAGGCGCGCCGTGAAGATCAGATCCTTGACCCGTGCAGCACCGATGAGCGCCGTGAGGCGGCTGACATTGGACATCGACAGGCAATTGCCAAGCGTCCTGGCGATGGGGAATCCGATTTTCGTGCTGGCGGTGCCGATGCGCAGATCGCAGGCCGCGGCGATGCCTGCTCCCCCTCCGGTGCAGAATCCGTTGATCGCGGCGATGGTGGGAACGCGGCATTGCTCGAGCACGGCGAGGACCCGATCGATCCGATTCTCGTAGTCGATCGCGTCCTGCGGTGTCTTGAATTCACGGAACTGATTGATGTCGGTTCCCGAGGCGAAGGCCTTGTCGCCGGCGCCGCGGAGCACCAACACCTTGATCGAATGATCCTCATTGGCCTGTTGGCAAATGTCCGCCAGCCGCTCGTACATGGCGAAGGTGAAGGCATTCCGCGCCTGCGGGCGGTTGAAGACGATCCGCCCGATATCGCCATCGCGTTCAAAAACGAGGTCTCCCGTCGCCGCGACCTGTTGGTCCATCTCCCAAGTCCTCTATGTTTTTTACCTTTTTGAATGCAAAATGTGATATTTTCAAGCTAAATCTAGCATCGTACCGGATAAAACCCCAACTTTTGCATGCAAAAATAAGGCTCTACTCCATGCTTCATGAGGAGGTCGTCGGGCGCATTCGCGCCATTCTGCTCGAGGGCGAAATCCCGCCCGGCGCCCGCATTCCCGAACGCGAGCTGTGCGACCGGCTGCAGATTTCGCGCACGCCGCTGCGCGAAGCGCTCAAGGTCCTCGCCGCCGAGGGCCTGGTGCACTTGCTGCCCCATCGCGGCTCGCGCGCGGCGAAGCTGACCGACAAGGACATGCGCGACCTGTTTGAGGTCTGCCAGGGCCTCGAGGCACTCGCCGGCGAGCTCGCCTGCGAGCGCATCACGGAGGCCGAGATCGACGAGATTGCCGCCGCGCACGCCTCGATGGTGCAGCACTATCGCGAGGGCGATTTGATCCAGTACTATCGCGGCAACCGCGCCATCCACGAGGCGATCGTCGCCGCCGCCGGAAATCCCGTGCTCTCGGGGCTCTATGCCTCCGTGACCGCGCGCATTCGCCGCGCGCGCTACGTCACGCCGATGAGCCCGCAACGCTGGGCGTTCGCGGTCAGCGAGCACGAAGCGATTCTGAACGCGCTACAGAGGCGCGATGGCGTTGGCCTTTCCCACATCTTGCGCGCACATCTCCGGCACAAGCGCGAAGAGGTCTTGCAAGCCGGATTTGCGGAGACGGACGGGAGCGAGCTCGCGCTGAAGATCGCGTGAGGGAGAGGTCACAACGGTTGTAAGCCTGCCAGTATCGGGCAATCCTGGAGACCAGGAGCGCATCACATGGCGATCGAGCTGCACGGCTACCAATACAGCGTCTATTCCTGGATCGCCCGCCTGGCTCTCCATGAAAAGGGCGTGGCGTACGATTGGGTCGAGGTCAATCCATTCGCGGAGAATTTCCCTGCAAGCTACCTTGCAATGCATCCCTTCAAGCGCGTTCCCGTGCTGGTTCATGATGGACTCGTCGTCTACGAAACGGGCGCCATCACGCGCTATGTGGATGAAGCGTTCGAAGGACCCGAGCTTCAATCCATGGAGCCAAGAACGCGGGCGCGTTGCAATCAGATCATGTCGATCGTGGACAGCTACGCTTACTGGCCTCTGGTGAGGCAAGTCTTCTCCGACGGGGTTTTCAGGCCGCGCATGGGATTGCCGGCGGACGAGAACAATTTCGAAAAGGCCTCGAAGCTGCGCCGAGGATCCTGTCAGCATTGGAGAAAGCCCTCGTCGAGGGACCATATCTCTGCGGCAATCAACTATCGCTCGCGGACATTCATCTCGCGCCGATGATTGGCTATTTTGTTCTCGCCGATCAAGGAAGAGCGCTTCTCCAAAAGCACCGCAGAGTTAGTCACTGGTGGTCGGAGTTCTCCGCGAGAGCCGCCTTTGTGGCGACAAGGCCGCGCTTGCCATAGGTCCTGCTGAGAGAGTTGCTCGCAGCCGGTTGCGCCAAGCTAGCTGGCTGCTTTGTCATTTCCGTCCACCGAGGAAGCGCTCGATCGGCCGCAACGCGTCGATGTCCGGAATACACTCGCGCGCCTGGACGTCCGAGCACCATGGATAGGGCAAAGCCGCTAGCCATTGCATGATCGGCTTCGAACCCTCGGCCGGAAGCACGCACATCACCTCAATGTCGATCACGAGCTTCTTCACGCGCCCATCGTCGTCGGGACCAAAATGCCAGTCATAGTGTCAGCATCAGACGCGAACGGCGCCGCCCTGCCGCGCCGACATCCCGACCAGCCAATCGCAACGGAAATGCGGCAGGTGGCCTGCCCTGGGACGCAAGAGGCAAAACGTGCGCACATTCTCGTACTGGTCACCGAAGCCGGTGACCAGCACCTGGGTGATTTGCTCGAGCCCCTTTGCCGAACTCGGAAACGAGATGGCGTCAGTCTTGACGGCCATTTCGAGTTCGCAGTCCTCCACAAAGGCCAGCTTCATCAATTGAGGGCGGTTGCCATCCTTCGCCAGGATATATGTGCTGATCGCATCGGCAGCATCGGTGGCCGCGGATCGGTTCATTCGGTTTCCCCCAACACGTTCAGGCCGAGTCTAGCACCCCAGCCGATCGGCGATCCCGCCAAAATCCCTGGCGACGATGTCCCAGTTGCCGGTGGCTTCGAAATCGACCTTCTGCAACGGACCGTACTCGGTCGGCCGCGCCACGAACGCGGTCTTCAGGCCGTTCTTCTGTGCGGCGGCGAGGTCGCCGTTGTGGGCGGCGACCATCATCACCTGCGCTGGCTTGAGGCCGAGCAGGCGCGCGGCGCCGAGATAGGTTTCGGGATCCGGCTTGTAGTGCACGAACAGTTCGGCGGACATGATCAGGTCCCAGGGCAGGCCCGCGAACTTCGCCATGTTGGTGAGCAGCGCGACGTTGCCGTTGGACAGCGGCGAGATCACGAATTTCGATTTCAACCGCGTTAGGCCGGCGACGCTGTCGGGCCAGGGATGCAGGCGGTGCCAGCCTTTGGTGAGATAATCGAGGTCCGCGTCAGTGAGGCCCTTGATCGCAAACTGCTCGACCAGCTTTTCCAGCGAGCGGCGGTGCAGATCGTCGAGCATCACATAGCCGCGCTCCGGATGCTGGCGCACGTCGTCCATGGAGGCCATGTACATGCCGCGCCAGCCGTCGACCAGCGCGGTCCAGTCGGCGCTGATGCCGCGGCCCCTGCTCCACCACATGAAGTCGGTGATCAGGCTGGTGCGCCAGTCGACGACCGTGCCGAACACGTCGAAGACGAGGGCTTTGACGGTGGAAAGATCGGACATGTGCGCTCCTCCTGATTGTTCTTGTCGTTATTCCGGGGCGCGCGAAGCGCGAACCCGGAATCTCGCGCAACAACCTCTGGATTCCGGCTTCGCGACTTCGTCGCGCCCCGGAACGACGGAAAGCGTCAACCCAGGTAGAACTTCTCGAGCTGCCGGTGCTCGGCCTTGATGTAGCGCACGGTGCCGGTGACCGAGCGCATCACCACCGTCTCGGTCTCGATCACGCCGTCCTTGCGGAATTTCACGCCCGAGAGCAGCGAGCCCGTGGTGACGCCGGTGGCGGCAAACAGACAGTCGCCCCTGGCCATGTCCTCGATGCCGTAGATCATCTTGGGATCGTTGACGCCCATCTTGGCGGCGCGCTCGCGCTTCTCGTCGGAGTCGAGGATCAGACGGCACTGCATCTGACCGCCGATGCAGCGCAGCGCCACGGCGGCGAGCACGCCTTCCGGCGCGCCGCCGGTGCCGAGATACATGTCGACGCCGGTGTTGTCGGGATCGGCGCAGTGGATCACGCCGGCAACGTCGCCGTCGGTGATGAGGCGCACGGCCGCGCCCGTCGAGCGCACGCTCTCGATGATGCTGGCGTGGCGCGGACGGTCGAGCACCAGAACGGTGATCCCCTCCGCCGGCACGCCCTTGGCCTTGGCGAGACGGCGAACGTTCTCGGCCGGCGTGGCGTCGAGCTCGACGACGCCCTTGGCGTAACCCGGGCCGATCGCGAGCTTCTGCATGTAGACGTCAGGGGCATGCAGCAGCGTGCCGCCGTCGGCCATCGCCATGGTGGCGATCGAGCCCGGCATGTTCTTGGCGCACAGCGTGGTGCCTTCGAGCGGATCGACCGCGATGTCGACCTGCGGCCCGGCGTTCATGCCGACCTTCTCGCCGATGAACAGCATCGGCGCTTCGTCGCGTTCGCCCTCGCCGATCACGATGGTGCCTTCGATCGGCAGCTTGTTGAGCTCGCGCCGCATCGCGTCCACGGCAGCCTGGTCGGCCGCCTTCTCGTTGCCGTGCCCGCGCAGCCGCGCCGAAGACACCGCCGCCCGCTCCGTCACCCGCACGATCTCCAGCGTGAGAATGCGCTCGAGCAACGCGTGCGGCGGCACTGAAATATGGGTCGACATCGGCTCACTCCTTCAAGACAGGTTTGGACGGAAATCTCCGTCCGCATCAACTCGCAACATCGGCGGTTCGTTCGAACCCGCACTCTTCATTTCGGCATGCTGATCCGGAGCATGCCCTAGTTCTTCTCGATCCTTATGACCTGCGGCCGTCCGCTGATCACCTTGTCGCGCTGCACGGCGGCGAGTGCGCGGCGCACGGCGTCCTCATGCGTTGCGTAGGTGATCAGGATGACGGGCACAGGCACCGCCTTGCCATTTGCCGGCGTAGCGCCGCCATTGGGATGGCGTTGCACGATCGACTCGATCGAAATCTTCTGTTCGGCCAGCCGGGTCGCGATCGCGGCCGCGGTGCCCGGGAAATCGCGCGCCAGCAGGCGGATGTAGTAGCCGCCCTCGTGCCGCTCCATCGGCGCCTTCTTGGTGTCGCGCAGATGCGAGATCGGCCGGCCGAACGGATTGGCGCGGATACCGCGCGCGACGTCGGCGATGTCGGCAACGACCGCGGATGCGGTGGCAGCTCCCCCGGCACCCGGGCCGACCAGCGTGATCGGCGGAATGCCCTCGCCATCGATCGTGACCGCATTGGTGACACCCATCACCTGCGCGATCGAGGAGGATTTTGGAACCATGGTCGGATGCACGCGCTGCTCGATGCCCGTGGCGGTGCGCACGGCAACGCCGAGCAGCTTGACGCGATAACCGAGATCGGCGGCCGCACGCAGATCTTCCGGCGCGATGGAAGAGATACCTTCGACATACACCGCGCTTTGAGCAACTTTCGTGCCGAAGGCGAGGCTGGCGAGAATGGCGAGCTTTTGTGCGGTGTCGTGGCCGTCGACGTCGAAGGACGGATCGGCCTCGGCATAGCCGAGCCGCTGCGCATCCTTCAGGCATTCGGCAAAGGATAAGCCTTCCTGCTCCATCCGCGTCAGGATGTAATTGCAGGTGCCGTTGAGGATGCCGTAGACGCGGTTGATGCCGGTTCCCGCAAGACCCTCGCGTAACGTCTTGATGACGGGGATTGCGGCGCCGACCGCTGCCTCGAAATTCAGCGCCCCGCCGTGCTTTTCAGCGGCCTTTGCCAGTTTGAGGCCGTGCTTGGCGAGCAGCGCCTTGTTGGCGGTGACGACGGACTTGCCGGCGTTGAGCGCGGCTTCGACCGCGGAGAGCGCAGGATCGCCGGCACCGCCCATCAGTTCGACGAAACAGTCGATGCTGGGATGCGTGGCCAGCGCCATCGGATCCCTGGCCCATTCGACATCGCGCAGATCGAGGCTACGCTTCTTCGCCTTCGAGCGCGCGGTGACGGCGACGACACGAATGCCGCGTCCGCTGCGCCCTGCGAGCACGCGGGCTTGCGTTTCAATCAAACGGACAACTTCGGCGCCCACGGTGCCGAGCCCCGCTATGCCCACTTTCAGGGGTGCGACCATGGTGCTTTTAGAAAACCTGTCGAAGAGAATTAACGCCGGTTGGCGAGCGGAACGACGTTGTGCAACGTTTCCATGCCGCTTTCAAGGAAGCGGCGCACGCCGCGCGCGGCCTGCCTGATCCGTTGCTCGTTTTCCACCATGGCGATGCGGACATATCCTTCGCCATGTTCGCCGAAGCCGACGCCGGGCGAGACCACGACGCCGGATTTCTCCACCATCAGGGTCGCAAACTGCATGCTGCCGACGCTGCGGAAGGCTTCCGGCAACGGCGCCCAGGCGAACATCGAGGCCTGCGGCGGCGGAATCTCCCAGCCGGCGCGACCGAACGACTCCACCAGCGCGTCGCGGCGCTTGCGGTAGGTGTCGCGCATCTCCTTGATGCAATCATCCGGGCCGTTCAGCGCGGCGGTCGCCGCGACCTGGATCGGCGTGAAGGCGCCGTAGTCCAGATAGGATTTGACGCGCCCGAGGGCTGCAATGACGCGCTCGTTGCCGACCGCAAAGCCCATGCGCCAGCCGGCCATCGAATAGGTCTTCGACATCGAGGTGAACTCGACGGCGACGTCGATCGCGCCCGGCACCTGGAGCACCGAGGGCGGCGGATTGTTCTCGTCGAAATAGACTTCGGCGTAAGCGAGATCGGACAGGATCAGGATCTCGTGCTTCTTCGCGAACGCCACGAGATCCTTGTAGAAGTCGAGGCTCGCAACATAGGCAGTCGGGTTCGAGGGGTAGCACACCACCAGCGCCAGCGGCTTCGGGATCGAGTGCACGATCGCCCGCTCCACCGCCTCGAAGAACTGCGGTGTCGGCTCCGACGGAACCGAGCGGATCACGCCGCCTGCCATCAAAAAGCCGAAGGCGTGAATCGGATAGCTCGGGTTCGGACAGAGGATGACGTCGCCAGGCGCGGTGATCGCCTGCGCCACGTTGGCAAAGCCCTCCTTGGAGCCGAGCGTCGCCACCACCTGGGTGTCCGGGTTGAGCTTCACGCCGAAGCGGCGGGCGTAATAGCCGGCCTGGGCCCGGCGCAGTCCGGGGATGCCGCGGGAGGCCGAATAGCGGTCGGTGCGCGGCTTGCCGAGGGTCTCCTTGAGCTTCTCCAGCACGTGCGCCGGCGCCGGCAGGTCCGGATTGCCCATGCCGAGGTCTATGATGTCGGCGCCGGCATTCCGTGCGGCGGCCTTGGCCCGGTTGACCTGCTCGAACACGTAAGGCGGAAGGCGGCGGATGCGGTAAAATTCTTCCATGGCTCTCTGGGCTCCGGGCAACCGGTCAGGACCGAATCGAAAGGGCCGTGACGGCCCTTTGAAAGGCACCCGGCTCCTGGGCGAAAATACCTCTACATCAAAAGCCTAGAGCCATTTTCGGCGACAAGGGCTGAACTCCTTCGCCCCAACTCTCGGCTGAACTCAGGTCTTTTTAGCACGGTGTGGCGGGGGCGCCAGCGATTACCTTGCAGCGCCCCAACTGGCGTCTTGCGCCTTCGGTTACTTGGCGTCCTTGGCGGCAGTGGCCTGGCGGTCGCGCGCCGCGGCAAGCTCGGCCTCGATCTTGGCGCGCTGATCCGGCGGGATGACTGCTTGATCACGGTCCGGCGGCAGATCGTGCACCGGCAGATAGGAGCCGGGCTCCCTGGGGTGCGCCTGCGCATCGGCAGGCGCAAGGTCGGCAAGCTGACTCGAACAGCCGCCCAGCGCAGCCGCCGCAATCAGCAGTGCGCAGCAGGCAAGCCGCGTCTTTTGCAGGTCCCTCAACGCCAACACTTGGGAAATCCCCACCTCGTCCCAACGCAAGGCTGCCGGACCTTAACCCGACAACCCGTCCAAGCTCAAACCATTGTGCCCAAAAATGGTGCGAGCGAGAAAACCATCCGACGTCCATCAACCCGGTCGGGTGCGGCTTGATTGTGACGGAACCAAGAAACTTTGTCGCAGTGCAGCACATCTTCGAGAGTGTTTAACGCCAAACGTGCGAGCTTCGCGGTGACGAATACGGAATGAATCGTTACTGTTCTGCTCATGAGTATCGCCACCACCGACACGCCCAAGTCAGAGACGAAGTTCAATGCGGAAGCCTTCGCGATGAATGTCGCGCGGGCGATGGAGAGCGGAGGCAAGGCGCTCGCTGCATACCTGAAGCCGCGCGAGAGCGGCGAGGTGCAGGATCGCCCGCCGGCCGAGCTCACCGAGGTCATCAAGACCTTCACGTCGGTCGCCGAATACTGGCTGTCGGACAGTACGCGCTCGTCCGATCTCCAGACCAAGCTCGCCAAGGACTATCTCGACCTCTGGGGCTCGGCGGCGCGGCGCATGGCCGGCGAGGACGCTCCGCCCGCGATCGCGCCATCGCCGCGCGACAAGCGCTTCGCCGATCCGGAATGGAAGTCGAACCAGTTCTTCGATTTCGTGATGCAGCTCTATCTGCTCACGACCAAATGGGCGCAGGAGCTGGTCCGCGACGCCGAGGGGCTCGATCCAAAGACCCGCCGCAAGGCGGAGTTCTACATCCAGCAGGTCGCCAACGCGCTGTCGCCGTCGAATTTCGTTCTGACCAATCCGGAAGTGCTGCGCGAGACGGTCGCAACGTCCGGCGACAATCTCGCGCGCGGCCTGAAGATGCTTGCCGAGGACATCGCTGCCGGCAAGGGCATGCTGAAGATCCGCCAGTCCGATCCGGACAACCTCGTCGTCGGCGTCAACATGGCGACGACGCCGGGCAAGGTGATCTACCAGAACGAGATGATGCAGCTGATCCAGTATGCGCCGACGACGGAAAAGGTGCTACGCACGCCTCTGCTGATCGTGCCGCCGTGGATCAACAAATTCTACATCCTCGATCTCAAGCCGGAGAAATCCTACATCAAGTGGTGCGTCGACCAGGGCATCACCGTGTTCGTGATCTCATGGGTCAATCCCGACAAGGGGCTCGGCAGCAAAAGCTGGGAAGACTACATGAAGGAAGGCGTGCTCACAGCTATGGACGTGATCGAGAAGGTCACCGGCGAGCTGAAGGTGCACACCGCCGGCTATTGCGTCGGCGGCACGATGCTCGCGACCACGCTGGCCTGGCTCGCCGAGAAGCGCCGCCAGCGCGTCAGCTCTGCGACGTTCTTTGCCGCACAAGTGGACTTCACCCACGCCGGCGACCTCCTCGTCTTCGTCGACGAGGATCAGATCGCAGCCCTTGAGCAGGACATGAAGGCGGCCGGCGTGCTCGAAGGCTCGAAGATGGCGATGGCCTTCAACATGCTGCGGTCCAATGACCTGATCTGGTCCTACGTCGTCAGCAATTACCTCAAAGGCCAGCAGCCGAGCGCATTCGACCTGCTGCACTGGAATTCGGACGCAACGCGCATGACCGCGTCGAACCATTCCTATTACTTGCGCAACTGCTATCTGGAGAATCGGCTGTCCGCCGGCACGATGGTGCTCGACAACACCCTGCTCGATCTGTCCAAAGTCATGGTGCCCGTCTACAATCTCGCCACCCGCGAGGACCACATCGCGCCGGCCGAGTCGGTGCTTTATGGCTCGCAGTTCTTCGGCGGTCCGGTGAAATATGTGCTGTCCGGCTCGGGCCACATCGCCGGCGTGGTCAATCCGCCCGCGTCGAACAAATACCAGTACTGGACCAACGACAACGTCAAGGACGTCACAGTCGCCGAGTGGATGAAGGGCGCCGTCGAGCACAAGGGCTCATGGTGGCCGGACTGGCGCGAATGGCTGGGCGGAATCGATCCGGAGGAAGTCCCGGCACGCAGCGTCGGCAGCGAGGCGCTGCCCCCGATCGAGGACGCCCCCGGCAGCTATGTCAGGGTTCGCGCATAGCGGAATCTTCCGCAGCTTCGTATAAGCTCCACTCTTGCGACAGCGATTACTTGCGACAGCGATTAAACGAGGGGACCGGGTTATGACGCGCGAATTGTTCTGGCTGACACTGACCATGATCCTGACCGGAATCCTCTGGATTCCCTACACCATCAACCGGTGCCAGGTTCGGGGTCTCTCCGGCGCCCTGGCCAATCCCTCCCGCAACGACAAGCCGCAGGCCGAATGGGCAACGCGGCTGATGTTCGCGCATGACAATGCGGTCGAGAACCTCGTGCTCTTCGCACCGCTGGTGCTGATTCTGAATGCGATCGACTATTCCTCGAAATGGACCGCGCTTGCCTGCGCCGTCTATTTCTGGTCGCGCGTCGCGCATCTGATCGTGTACACGCTGGGGATTCCGGTGTTCCGCACCCTCGCCTTCACCGTCGGTTTCCTCGCGCAAGCCGTGCTGGCGCTGGCAATTTTCAAGCTGGTTTGATCCCGTGTCCCTAACAAGACGCAGCCCGATCGTGATGCGCCGCTGAGCCGGGATCCGAGGCTACAGATGCCGGAAGCATGGGCTCCGGCTCTCCAGTGCATCGCTCACAAATGCTGCGAATGCTGCGCTGTGGCCGGGGCACGGAAGAGCGCCCTATGCTGCGGATGCCGGCGGTGTTGCCGGAAGATAACAGTGCCGCAAAAACCTACCATTACTTCCGATTGCATCTACAAATTGTCACTCATCCACAGGTATATTTGGGCGTCGCAATTGATTGATTCGGTGCAGACATGAATTGGAAGATTGCTTCCGCGCTCGGCGCGATCTCGTTCGCGGCCGTCGTGACCCAGGCCAACGCAGCCGATCTGGCCGCCCGCCCATATACCAAGGCACCGCCGATGATCGCCGCCCTCTATGATTGGAGCGGCTTCTACATTGGCGCCAACGGCGGCTATGGTTCATCGCGCAAGTGCTGGGACCAGACCGTCGGGTTCGCCCCCGGCGTTGCCGAAGGCTGCCACGACGCGACGGGCGCCGTCGCCGGCGGCCAGATCGGTTATCGCTGGCAGACCGGCGCCTTCGTGTTCGGCCTCGAGGCCCAGGGCGACTGGGCCGACCTCTCCGGCCAGAATGCCAGCACCGTGTTCGGGGTCGCGAACCGCACCCGCGTCGACGCCTTCGGCCTCTTCACCGGCCAGGTCGGCTACGCCTGGAACAATGCGCTGCTTTACGTCAAGGGCGGCGGCGCCGTCACCCGCGATCGTTACCGCGGCATCGGTACGGGCGGTCTGGCCGGGGCTGAGTTCGATGGTGCCGACGAGACTCGCTGGGGCGGCACGGTCGGTGTCGGCTTCGAATACGGTTTTGCCCCGAACTGGTCGGTCGGCCTCGAATACGACCATCTGTTCATGGGGAACCGCGATGTCACCCTCACGTCCAATGGCGCGCTGGCGCCTGTCGGCACGTTCTCGCGCACCGACCGCATCGGTCAGGACGTCGATCTGATCACGGTCCGCATCAACTACAGGTTTGGCGGCCCGGTCGTCGCCAAATACTGAGCGGCGCGGCAAATCCCCAACGGCCGCCGGCGTCCTTCGGGACGCCCGCGGCAGCGTTTCGTCCGGGCACGCTTGCCGATCAAACACCGGGACCTGGATGCGTAGCGAGTCCAACAGGGATTTTCTCGAATTCCACGACCTGCGATCGGACACCATCCTGTCGATCGTCGCCCGTGCGCAGGTCCTGGCAGGGGCATGGAACGAGCGTGCCATGCCCCAGAGCCTGGCCGGCAAGCGCGTCGGCATCGTCGTTGATGACGGTGGATGGAGGAATACGTCCGCCTTTGATCTTGGCGTCCAGGCGATGGGCGGCATCAGCGTACAACTGCCGATCAGGTTCAACGTCCATGAAACGACGGCGGATCTGGCAGGATATCTCGACAACTGGTTCGACATCCTGGCCGTGCGCGCCCAGGAATTATCGACCTTGCGCGGGCTCGCATCGAGCGCCAGAGCGCCCGTCGTCAACGCCAGGACGCGATCAAATCATCCCTGCGAGACGCTCGGCGATCTCGCTTATCTCGGAAGCAGGCGCGGAACGCTCGAGGGCCTGAAGGTCGTCGGCGTTGCTCCGGACGCCAATATCTTCCGATCCTGGGTCGAAGCCTCCATTTCGCTGCCGATCCACGTGACGCAAGTCTATCCGGCGGATTGGCATATCGAGGACATCGCAAGTCCGAGGTTCACCGCCAGCGTCGATCTGGACGCGTTGTTCGATGCCGACGTGATCATCACAGACTGCTGGCCCGACGGTGCGCACGACGATCAACTCGCGACATACCGGATATCGGTGTCGCTCCTCGACAAATGCCGCCCTGACGCAATTTTCCTCCCCTGCCCGCCGGTGACCCGGGGTCAGGAAGTCACGGCCGATGCGATGAGCCACCCAGCCTGCCAAACCACGGTCGCGAAGGCTTACCTTCTCCACGCGCAGAACGCGCTGCTGGAATGGATCGTCGCCTAAAGCGCGACGAGATCAGGATGAATCGTGATCGCGCTTTAGAGGTGTCGTTTGAGTATGATCTATTCGGAAGACCGCTTCGCATTTTTCCGGATCATGCTCCAATTGGCGATGTTCGACGTGGTTCGCTCTCGTGCCCCGGCTCTGCAGCGCACCGCCGAAGACGCGCTGCGCTGCGTCCGGGGCAACAGAGTTCTACTCCTCCGGCAATCCCAGCATCAGCCGCATGTTCTGCACGGCCGCACCGGAAGCACCCTTGCCGAGATTGTCGAGCCGGGCGACCAGCACCGCCTGGTGATATTTGTCGCTGGCGAAGACGTAGAGCTCGAGCTGATTGGTCTCGTTCAGCGCCTCCGGCTCGAGCTTGCCGCCCTTGATCGCTTCGTTCTGAAGCGGCATCACCGAAACGTACCTTGAGCCGGCATAGCGCTTGGCCAGTGCGGCCTGGAGATCAGCGCCGCTGGGCTTACCAGGCAGCGTGTCAAGCTGGAGCGGCACCGAGACCAGCATGCCCTGCCGGTAGTTGCCGACGGAGGGAATGAAGATCGGCCGCCGCGTCAGGTTGGAATAGAGCTGCATCTCCGGCAGATGCTTGTGCTCGAAGCCGAGGCCGTAGAGCTCGAAGGACGGCGCGCTGCCGTCTTCAAAGCTCGCGATCATCGACTTGCCGCCGCCGGAATAGCCGCTCACAGCATTGACCGTGACGGGATAGTCCTGCGGCAGCAGGCCGGCATCGACGATCGGCCGCAGCAGCGCGATCGCGCCGGTCGGATAGCAGCCGGGATTGGAGACCTTTTTCGCCGCCTTGATCTTGCCGGCCTGGTCCGGCGTCAACTCCGGAAAGCCGTAGGCCCAATCCGGCGCGATCCGGTACGCGGTCGAGGCATCCAGCACCTTCGGGCCCGACGGCCCCATGCTGTCGATGAGTGCGACCGTTTCCTTGGCAGCGTCATCCGGCAGGCAGAGGATGACGAGATCCACCTCCTCCATCAGCGCCTTCTTGGCCGCGGGGTCCTTGCGCTTGTCGTCGGCAATCGTCTTCACCGCGACGTCACCCTGGAGCTTGAGCCGCTCGTTGATGCCGAGCCCGGTGGTGCCGGAGCCGCCATCGACGAAGACGGTGGCGGGCTTCGTCTTAGCGCCGCTGGTCGGTGCTTGCTTGGTATCAGCGAGGCTCATGGCACGCTCCTTTCGAGCTTGTTGCTTTCGTCCGCGAAGGCTTCCGGCCTCACGTCCTGCATCAGTTGCGCGATTTCCCTGGCGTCGGCATGGGCTTGCGCACCGAGCGCATTGGCGATCGCCGTATAGTCGGCATCCGATTTGTGCTGGTTGAGCTTGAAGCTGCCTTCGACCTCTTCAACCGTCATGACCAGACCCACGATCGCCTTCTTCATCGCCTCGAGCCGGCCCGCCGTCATCTTTGCCGACGTCCACGGCTTCTTCGGCAGCAGCCAGGTCTCGAACTTGTCGCTGAGCGTGTCGACCTGCTCGGAAAGCTCGTCGTCCGTCAGAGGCCGCACCGGTCCGCTCAGGTGAACCGACTGGTAGAGCCAGGTCGGCACCTGATCCGGCGAGACGTACCAGTCCGGCGATACATAGGCATCCGGGCCGTTGACCGCGAGCAGCCAGGCGGTCGCGCCGTCCGCAAGCTTTAACAGCGGATTGTGACGGGCGAGATGAAAGGCGGCCTGCGGCGTGCCGTCGGCGGCATAGGTCAGGTAGAACGGCAACAGCGAGGCGACCGGCTTGTGGCCGTCGAAGGCGCACATGGTGCCAAACCCGCGCTCATTGGCGAATTTCAGGCTCGCGGCGCGGTCCTGCTTGAAAAAAGGTGGTGTGTACATCGTGGTCTCCTGCTGGGCCTCCCTGGGGGGCCGCCGGATCAGATCGCGCTGACAGGAGAGAGAATGCCGCGGATCGGATCCAGCGGCAAAGACGATGATCTCAAACGCGATCGACCGCCCAAACCGCTAAGCTGCGGCGGCGGCGACGGGCGAACAGGATGGTCGCGGCGTTGATCATGACGCGCGGCTATACGGCCAAGCGCGGTTCCCGTCAAGGTTCAGGGCTCACACCACGCGCCAGATCCATTCCATGATCGTCGCGATCACGTCGCCGAACAGCAAGAGCGCGGCGGACCAGACCAGGGCCGAGACGAAATTGGCGGCCTGGAAGCTCCAATAGGGCATCTCGAAGATGCCGGCGGCGAGCGGCACCGAGGCGCGCAAGGGCCCGAAAAAGCGGCCGATGAAGATGCTGGGCACGCCCCAGCTTCGCACGAAGGCCTCGCCCCTGGGGAGAAGTTCCGGATAGCGCGACAGCGGCCACATCTGCGCGACATTCTCCTTGTAGCGGTAACCGAACCAATAGGAGACCCAGTCGCCGAGCGCTGCGCCGATGCCGCCGGCAATCCAGACCGGATAGAAGCTGATGCCGCTGGCTCCGATCAGGGCGCCAATCGCCACCAGCGCACCCCAGGCCGGGATCAGCAGCGAGATGAAGGCCAGCGACTCCCCGAAGGCGAGCGCGAACACGATCGGAGCTGCCCAGGCCTGGTGAGCGCGCACGAAGTCGGCCAGCGCGTGCGCATACTGCTCCATTCCAGAATAGCCTTCCCGCCCCGACAGGACCCAGATAATGAAAATGACTGGTAAGCCAAGGACTTGTGTGACATCAAGTCACAAAGACCGGGCGAGCCTGGACCTGGACGTCAAATTGCCGGGAACTGAAGGGCCTGCGGCGTAAAATTGCCGGGATCGGCTTCCACCCACACCAGCCGGGCCGTCCTGCGGTGACCTTTTCAAGCCAGAAGTGGCATAGTCACGCCAACCGATTCGCCGCCTGTGCGATCCCTCAAAACGCATCAAGATTATATGTCCAAGCAGTTGAAAACCAAAGCAAAAGACGACCTGTTCGGCGGCAACGAGCCGAAACCCCGCGCGCCCAAGGCGGCCACGCGCGCTGGCGGCGCCGAAGCCGACTACACCGCGGCCGACATAGAGGTGCTGGAGGGCTTGGAACCGGTCCGGCGCCGGCCTGGCATGTATATCGGCGGCACCGACGAGAAGGCGTTGCATCACCTCTTTGCGGAAGTCATCGACAACTCGATGGACGAGGCGCTCGCCGGGCACGCGACCTTCATCGAGGTCGACTTAAGCGCCGACGGTTTTCTGACTGTCACCGACAACGGCCGCGGCATCCCGATCGATCCGCATCCAAAATTTCCGAAGAAGTCGGCGCTCGAAGTCATCATGTGCACGCTGCATTCGGGCGGCAAGTTCGATTCAAAGGTCTACGAGACCTCGGGCGGCCTGCACGGCGTCGGCATCTCCGTGGTCAACGCCCTCTCCTCGCGCCTCGAGGTCGAGGTCGCGCGCAGCCAGAAACTCTACCGCATGAATTTCGAGCGCGGCCATCCCAAGGGCAAGCTCGAGGATCTCGGCAAGATCAACAACCGCCGCGGCACGCGCGTGCGCTTCAAGCCGGACACCGACATCTTCGGCGCCAAGGCCGCGTTCAAGCCGCAGCGCCTGTTCAAGATGACGCGGTCCAAGGCCTACCTGTTCGGCGGCGTCGAGATCCGCTGGAATTGCGCGCCCGAACTCTTGAAGGGCATCGAAGACGTGCCGCCGGAGGCAACGTTCCACTTCCCCGGCGGCCTTAAGGATTATCTCGGCGCAGCGATCCACGCTGACACGCTGGTGCACCCCGACATCTTCTCCGGCAAGTCGGGGCGCAACGGCGCGCACGGCGCCTGCGAATGGGCGGTTGCCTGGACCGCGGATGCCGATGGCTTTCTCTCGTCCTACACCAATACGGTACCGACGCCCGACGGCGGCACGCATGAATCGGGCCTGCGCAGCGCGCTGCTGCGCGGCCTGAAGGATCATGCCGAGCGCGCCGGCCAAGGCAAGCGCGCGGCCTCCATCACGTCGGAGGACGTGATGGTCGGCGCGGCCGTGATGCTCTCGGTGTTCGTGCGCGAGCCGGAATTCCAGGGCCAGACCAAGGATCGTCTCGCCACCGCCGAAGCCCAGCGCATCGTCGAACAGGCGATGAAGGATCCGTTCGACCACTGGCTCTCGGGCAACCCGAACCAGGCCAACAGGCTCCTCGACTTCGTGATCGACCGCGCCGAGGAGCGGCTGCGTCGTCGCCAGGAAAAGGAGACCGCGCGCAAGACCGCCGGCAAGAAGCTGCGCCTGCCGGGCAAGCTCGCCGACTGCACCGATGCCGGCACGGAAGGCTCCGAGCTCTTCATCGTCGAAGGCGACTCGGCCGGCGGCAGCGCCAAGCAGGCCCGCGACCGCAAGACCCAGGCCGTGCTGCCGCTGCGCGGCAAGATCCTCAACGTCGCCTCTGCCGGCAAGGACAAGCTGACGGCGAATGCCCAGCTCTCAGATCTGGTGCAGGCGATCGGCTGCGGCACGCTCGCGCACTATCGCGAGGAGGATCTGCGCTATCAGCGCATCATCATCATGACCGACGCCGACGTTGACGGCGCCCACATCGCTTCGCTCCTCATCACTTTCTTCTACCGGCAGATGCCGCGACTGATCGATGAGGGGCACCTCTTCCTGGCGGTGCCACCGCTCTACAAGCTGACCAGCGGAACCAAATCGGTCTACGCCCGCGACGACGCGCATAAGGAGGCGCTGATCAAGAGCGCGTTCAACGCCAACGCGAAGGTTGAGGTGAACCGCTTCAAAGGCCTCGGCGAGATGATGCCGGCGCAGCTCAAGGAGACCACCATGGATCCGGCCAAGCGGACCATGCTGAAGGTGGTGCTGCTCGCCGACGACCGCGACACCACGGCGGATTCGGTGGAGCGCCTGATGGGCACCAGGGCTGAAGCGCGCTTCGCCTTCATCTCGGACAAGGCCGAGTTTGCGAGCGATGAACTGCTCGACGTCTGAGGCAGATGTTGCAGGCGTCCAGGTGCTCGCAAATTTCCATCCGCTTCTCGCTTGCGGCGGGCACTGCATGCGGCGTCGACCGGAATCCGGTCCGCGACTCATCGAACAGTGGTTCGAAGCCAGAATCAGCGGATTTGATCGGTCGATCTCGAGCCGACCGCTCAGAATTTTCCGGCCGAGGTTTCGACATGGCGACTGTCCTAGCGAGCACACCTTCGGCGTGTAAGCCGAGGACTCGACTTAACCAACTGATAGCATTCGTCTTTCTGACTACTGGATCGGCTCGCGCATCTCTGTGTCCTCCGTACAACACCGGATCCTTTTCAATCATCTGTGTCTGGGGAGCAACAGCATTTCGGAGGGAAGCGTCTATAGTCCGATCATCGAATTTGACCGGAACGGCGCTCGCGCCCGCTAAACGAACCAGGGTTGGGGATTTAAACATGAAGAAGATTTTGCTGGCTCTGACCGCGGTGGCGGCGATGACCGGTTCGGCCTCGGCGGCCGACCTTGGGGCCCGCCCCTACGTGAAGGCCCCGATGGC
This sequence comes from Bradyrhizobium sp. 142, assembly GCF_023074015.1. Taxonomy (NCBI): domain Bacteria; kingdom Pseudomonadati; phylum Pseudomonadota; class Alphaproteobacteria; order Hyphomicrobiales; family Nitrobacteraceae; genus Bradyrhizobium; species Bradyrhizobium sp. 142. The sequence continues at coordinate 3,768 of NZ_JADPKQ010000425.1, read as the reverse complement.
GGCGCCGGTCGCCAACTGGACCGGCTTCTACATCTTCGGCGGCGGCGGTGGCGGCCTCTCGAATGCTGACCAGAGCGTTGTGGATACGGCCACCGGCACGCCGTTGACGATCACGCAGCGCCAGGGTGGTTCGGGCTGGTTCGGCACGGTCGGCGCCGGTTACGATTGGCAGTTCAGCGGCACCTGGGTCGCCGGTGTATTCGCTGACGGTCAGTTCGGCAGCATCCGCGCCACCATCCAAGACCCGATCTTTCAGATCACCGGAAGCCAGAAGCTGGAAACCTCGTGGGCCGCAGGCGTGCGCCTCGGCTGGCTGGTCGCTCCGAACGTTCTCTCCTACGTCAACGGCGGTTACTCGGGCGCCCACTTCGGCCAGACCAACTTCACTGACCTCGCTGGCGTCCCGGTCGGTGTCCACCTCAACAGCTACAACCGCAACGGCTGGTTCGTCGGCGGTGGCGTCGAGAACAGCCTGAACATCTTCGGCATCCAGTCGCCCGGCTGGTTCATGAAGACCGAATACCGTTCGGCCTTCTACAATGCCAAGACACAGGACGAACTGTTCGACGTCGGCAACGTTCCGGTCGGCAACAGCATCCGCGCCAACAGCTGGAACCAGACGATCTCGACCTCGCTGGTGTATCGCTTCAACTGGACCGGCCCGGTCGTCGCGAAGTACTGAGCCAGTCACACGACCAAACGTCAAAGCCCCGGCATCGTCCGGGGCTTTTTCGTTTTGGACCTTTCAGCGGCTCACGTTCGCCTTCGCCTTCAGCGCCCTGTATGCGCCGGCGAGCTGTGCTTCGATCCTCCGCCCGATCCCATCGATGATCGCTTGGTCCCGCGCATCTCGAAATGGCATGGATCGGCCTGCGCGATGCCGACCGCCTGGATCCCCGCGTCCGGACTCTTGCCATAGAGTTGGTGGACCATCCAAACTGACGAAGCCGATTTCCGACATCGTTGCGGGGCCGGGCTGCGGTTTCCTGGGTCGAGGCAGCACGGGGTTCTCGATTGATGGGCTGACGCTGCGCGGCGAGTTGAATTCTGGCGCGGCGCTTTCCGGCCCGGCGCACAAGGCCATGTCCCCGGCGGAGTGACGTTCCGTGGAACGACAAAGGCCATCGCGCATCGGCGATCGACCTAGCGGTCCCGACCAGGCCCGGATATATGGATACCTCTGCGGCTACATTCAGAATCTCAACACGACCCGCAAGAGCGGGACGACGCCAAATGCCCACATGAAGGGCGGGATCTGTCACGGAATCGAGCTGGCAGGAAGATTGGACCCGGTAGTTCTGATCAATCAAGTTGCTGCCGCGTAAATCTTGCGTTTGCCAGTGACGCCAGCCGAGCCCCCAGCGCGTTCATCGGAGTCTCGAACAATCTCCAGCTCAGCACGGCGAGGCCGCCGACGAGAGCGATGCAGCCGTAGCGAATGGGTTCCTGCGTCCAGAGCGGCGGAAGGCTCGCCCCCAGCTTCGCGTAGACGTAGGAAAACACGAGAGCGTGAAACAGGTAGATCGAATAGGATGCGTCCCCGAGTGCGATTCCGACCCGCTCGGCAATCGAGTCCGGATTGAACCTGATGTTCACGAAACCGATCAGCAGCAGGAACCAGCCGAGCTGGAAGCCGATGCGGCCACCCCAATAATTTGCCGCATAGAGCGCGCCAATTCCAAGCAGGAAAGGCAGCAAAAAGCCGGCCGGCTTGAGACGTCGAAACAGCAGGAATGCCGCGATGCCGGCGAGGAAGTTGGGATAGAAAAAGGCGTATCGATGCAGGTACCACGGCAGATCGAAGGTGAGATCGCAGACCGTGCCGATGACCAGAAAGCTGATCAGTCCGGGTAGGCCCAAGCGCGGCGTGAGCAGTGAGGCGATCACATAAAATGCCATCTCGTGCTGAAGGCTCCAGCCGAGGTCGTAGAACGGATAGCCGTTGGTAGGCAGGAGCGTAAGCGAGTAGACGAAGAACGCGTATGTGCTGTCCGGCGGCCAGCCAAGGTACTTGGCGTAGATGTAGACGAGCACGAATGACGTCACGATCCAAAGTGGATAGAGCCGGAAAGCTCGGCGGATCAGGAACGGGACCGGCTCAAATCGGGGCTTCGTCACGACCATGCAGATAACGAAACCGCCGATCGCGAAAAAGAAATCGACAGTGTAGCCGCCGTAGTTCTGGAGAAAGGGGATCGGATAGTCCGTTCCCTTGGGAAACTGCATCGCGACATGCCAGGAATGAAAATAGGCGATGCTGACCGCAGCGCAGGCCCGTGCGACCTACAGGCCTGCAAGCTTGTCTTTTTCCATTACCCCGTGGTTCCCTGCCTTCAACCAGACGTCGTGCAACCTAGCACGATGCGCGTCGGTCTCAAGGCCTGACCAAAGGCTAATTCCTATCGAATCGAGCGCGCGGCGCTTTGAAGCTGTCCCGTGTTGTCAATAGCATAAAAAATGCCGCTGCCGACTGACCAGCCAATATCGCGGCCCTTGCGTCCTCCCTACTGCCCTGCATCCGTAGCCATTGTATCCGAGCTGAAGCCGGCTAGTCTGGCCCTAAGCTTTCGCGGTTGTGGCGCTTGACGCCGCGCGCCACGACAGAAGCGGACCAACGGGAGGAATGCATGCGCAGATTTCTGCTGATCGCAGGCTTGTTTGCTCTCGCCGTCGGGCTGCTCTGGATCGGACAGGGCACGGGCACTGTTGCGTGGCCGCGATCGAGCTTCATGGTCAACCAGCTGCAATGGGCGGGCTATGGCGCAGCCATGGCCGGCTTCGGCCTGGTGCTGATCTGGCAGAGCAACCAATAGAAGAAACCAAGGAATAAAGAGCATGACATCCAGCCGGTTCGATCTCCGCGGCAAGGTCGCGGTCGTAACGGGAGGCAATGGCGGCATCGGGCTCGGCATGGCCCACGGCCTCGCCGACGCCGGCGCCGACATCGCCGTGGTCGGGCGCAACGAAGCGAAATCCGCAGCCGCTGTGGCAGATCTCAAGCAGCGCGGCGTGAAGGCGCTTGCCGTCACCACCGACGTCACTGACAAGGCAGCAGTCACTGCGATGGTGGAGCGCGTCGTCACGGATCTTGGCCGCATCGACATCCTCATCAACAATGCCGGCATGAGCATCCGCAAGCCGCCGCACGAGCTCGAGCTCGACGAGTGGAACAAGGTGATCGAAACCAACCTCACCAGCGCCTTCCTGTGCTCGAAGGCGGCCTATCCCGCGCTCAAGGCGTCCGGCAACGGCAAGGTGATCAACATCGGCTCGATGATGTCGATCTTCGGCGCGAGCTTCGCGACCGCCTATGCGGCGAGCAAGGGCGGCATCGTGCAGTACACGCGTGCCTGCGCCAACGCGTGGGCGCCGGACAACATCCAGGTCAATGCCATCCTGCCCGGCTGGATCGATACCGATCTCACCCGCGGCGCGCGGCAGCAGGTGGCGGGGCTGCATGAGCGTGTGCTGGCGCGCACGCCCGCAGGGCGCTGGGGCGACATCGACGACTTCGCGGGCATCGCGGTGTTCCTCGCCTCGCCTGCATCGGTCTTCGTGACCGGCACTGCAATTCCCGTCGACGGTGGCTTCTCGGTCATGGCCTGAGGCTATCCCACACGATCGGGATAGGGGGAGTCTCGCGACTCTCCCCTCCCACACCACCGTACATACGGGTCCGTATACGGCGGTTCACCGGATTGAGCGCGAACGGCTTGTTTTGCGTCCGCGCCAGAGGTTCAGATGGTGGGCTCCGTCACGTCGGCTTCG
>NZ_JADPKQ010000245.1:0-832 GCF_023074015.1 Bradyrhizobium sp. 142 | reverse complement strand
TATCGCCGAACGAGCACGACAGAACCCAAGATACCCCACGGGATCACATCCCAATCAGCAAAGTCTCTTCTCTTCAACAACATAGACAGATGGGTGTTGTGATGCGCGATTGTAAAAGTCGAGATACCGGCCGATCGAAAGTCGCGCCTCGCCGACGGTTTCGTAGGCTCGCAGATACACCTCCTCGTATTTGACGCTGCGCCATAGCCGCTCGACGAAGACGTTGTCCCGCCAGGCGCCCTTGCCGTCCATGCTGATGGCGATGCCCTTGCTGGCGAGCAGGCCGGTGAAGGCCGCGCCGGTGAACTGGCTGCCCTGGTCGGTATTGAAGATTTCGGGCTTGCCGTGACGAGCGAGGGCGTCCCCCAGTGTCTCGACGCAGAACGCCGCCTCCATCATGATCGATAGCCGCCAGGACAGAACGCGACGGGTCGCCCAGTCGAGCACGACGGCGAGATAGACGAAGCCGCGCGCCATCGGGATGTAGGTGATGTCCATGGCCCAGACTTGGTTTGGGCGCGTTATCTCTATGCCGCGCAGCAGATACGGATAGATCTTGTGGCCGGGCTCGGGCTTGGTGGTGCGCGGACGGCGGTAGAGCGCCTCGATCCCCATCCGCCGCATCAGCGTCTTGACATGCCGGCGGCCGATCTTGCACCCCTGCAAAGCCAGCAGGCCTCGCAACATACGCGAACCGGCGAAGGGGAACTCCAGGTGCAGCCGATCCAGATGCCGCATGATCGCGAGGTCGGCGGACGACACCGGGCGCGGCAGATAATAAACGCTGCCGCGGCTGATCTTCAAAACTTCCGCCTGCCTGGTGATCGACAGA
>NZ_JADPKQ010000417.1:0-47539 GCF_023074015.1 Bradyrhizobium sp. 142 | reverse complement strand
CTCGTGAGGGCCGCCCGGGCTTCCGCCGGAAGCTCCGGCCATGCTGGCGCGCCGATGGCGCCGTTCGACAGGCCGCTCCCGAACAGATCCATCTGCGGCCGCGGTTGTCGATTGTGTCGGTATCCGCTCCCTGGCATTGCCGTCTGCCGTGACATGGGTCTCTCCCCGAATCTGGTCGTGAGAGGCTCTGGATGCGCCAGAAAGCAGGGCAGCTGATGGCGTTCGATCCTTCAACGCCAGATCGAGAAGCGCAGAAAGCGCTGCAAGTGCGGTTATGCTGACAAATGGCCGAGCTGCCAAAAGCTCAGCCTCAGGGCATGCCGTCCGGTCGAACATCCAGGCTGGAACCTCCAGCCAACGATCTGTTTGCGATCCATCCAGCGAGCAGCGGAAAGCGACTTCATCAGCCTTGTCGACCGTTCCGTGAACGTAAACTCGGCAGCCAAACCAAGGATGATATCGATAAAGAATCTCGCGAAGAACGGTCCTGTGGGCGTTCTCAAACCTTGTTGTACAACGGACGAAGGCCCCATTCGAGTCTTGACGACATGACCCCGGATCAAGCCTACTTCAACCTTCCGCCGCTCCGCGCGGCGGCCTAATCCCGGCAGAGGCTCCACTTATCGACGCGGAAAATCTGTTCAGACAACCGGAGCCGGCTCTCTCCGCGCTGGGCATGCGCGATGGCTTCTTTGGCGGCGATGAGGGGGAGATCGCAGCGACCGGAACCTTCAGCTTGCCTTCATCGATGAGGCGAACGGCGGTCGCGACATGCTCGGCCACCTTCAGCAAGCTGCTCCACGCGGGATTGCCGAGCCAGAATCTGACGAGACTAATGTTCTTGAAGATGAGCTGACCGGGATGCACGGCGCCGGGCTTGCCGCTCATGCCGGCGTAGAAGACGAGCTTTCCGCCCGGAGCGTTGATACGAAAAAGAAGGAGTTGGCAGGCAATTTCAAGAATAACGGGCGGGAATGGCGGCGCGGTGGAGTGCCCGAACTCGTCAACGTCCACAATTTCATCGATCCCAAGCTGAGCCGTGCCACACTCTATGATAGGCCGCCGCTGCTTCGCCAGGTCTCATGGATCTTCGGAAGCGGGAGCATCCTCTCTCGCCGCAAGCTTCCGCGCTTTCCTCGCCCGGCGCCTTTCCATTTCGGCCGCAGCGGTCTCCTCGATCGAGCGTACCGCGTCCGGCAATTTTCCGAAGCGCTTGACGTAGAGATGCGCGATGAAATCCGGCAACGGCATCTTCCACGGTTCCTGACGATGATTGGCGAGCTTGCCGAATTTGTCGGGGTTTAATCCGAGCTCGCGTGCCATCTGGATATGCATATGCGACAGGTTCCATCGCCGTCGTGCATCGATCCACGGCCGCAATCGGTTCTGAATAGACTCTCGACTATTGCTCATGACGCGACGCTCTGCGCTCGGGTCTTCGATCACTCTGCAGGCATCGGGCTTGTCTGGCCGCACCGTGGGCAAGCCATCGGGAAGCAGGCGCGACAGAAGAGCTTGCCGCAAGACGAGCAAGCCGCCTGGCCTGCGGGTTCGGTGAGATGCAGCTTGTCGTCGCAAACCAGGCGAACCCGACCGCGACCGAACCCCGCCTCGCACAGCGGCGGCTCCATCGCCTTGATGAGAGGATGCCAATCGACTCTGATCAAGCGCTCGCCTTTGCGGCGACGTATCAGCACATCGAAGCGTTGCACCGGCACGTACAATTCCAGCGTCTGGACCCATTCCACCGTGACCCGCAGGGCGTAGTTGTGGCGCAGATCATCGAGCTTGGCTCGATGCTCGCGCTCTATGGCCTGGATGCGCAATGTCTCGCGCTGGCGGTCGTCCTGCGCCCGCTCGCCCCCTGCGTGAGCGAGCGTCGCAAGGCGTTTGCGAGCCGCGCGGTACAGTTCGTCATGAAAGGCGTGGACGCGATCGCGGTCGCGCGTCAGCCGCCGCCTCATGGCGCGCAGGAACGGTTCGATCTCGTCGCGCACCTGACGACCGAGCAGCGGGCGTAGCCTGGATTCAATCGTGGCAGCGTCCCATCCGGGACCGGCCGCGCGCATCGTGGTCGGAGCGGGCGCCTGCCAATCGGGCAACTGCGCCAGGATCTGCCGCATTTGCGGCACCAGATCAGTGATCGCCGCCCCGGTGCTGGTGTTGACGCCCAGCCATATCAGTCCCTCGCGCTTGTCGTCCGATGCTGCGACATAGCGGAAGGTCAGGATCAGGCAGCGCGCATAGGTTGCATTCATGCCCTGGAAGCGCCAAACCGCGTTCGGAAGGTCTAACGTGCGGTCGAGGACTCGTTGCGGCTCGCTCGGCGGCGTCGGGACGCCGTCGCCGGGCGAAACCTCTCGCGTGGCCCAGCGCCCGTCGTCGCTGAGCAACGCAGCAAGCCGGTCCACCCAGTCACCTTCCAGCCCGATCGGAATCGCCGCGGGGGAACGTTCCGTACCGAAACCGAGCCGCGAAAACTCGGGCCAGCCCATCGACTTCTGAACGTAGGGTGGCGCGAGCACGGCAAGCTCCTCTGCATCGACCACCTCGACAGCCGCGCCTCTGCGCTCCAGCAGATCAGCAACGAACCCCTGCAAGTCGCCCATCGCTCCGCCTCACGCAGCTTCGAAATCTTCGCCGAACAACGACTCGTCGAGCGTCTTGGTGTCCTCATGCTGCTCCCGCGCCTCCAGCAGGCGACGGCCGAGCGCCGCCACGGCCTCGTCGCGGCCAGTTTCCGTCACTTGCAGCCAGGCATCCAGCATCAACTCCGCGAAATCGTGATCCTCATCGAGGCTGCCAAGGATCGCCCCCACTTCGCCTACCACGAGCTCGAACATCGAGATCTTCTCGTCGAGCAGGTGAAGAATCTGCTCCTCCAGCGTGCCGCGAGTCACCAGGTTGAAGACGAAAACCTCGCGCTGCTGGCCGATGCGATCGATTCGTCCAATGCGTTGCTCGATCGCCATCGGATTCCAGGGCACGTCAAAATTGATCAGCGTGTTGCAAAACTGAATGTTGCGTCCTTCGCCGCCGGACTCGGTGCACAGAAGGACTGGCACCTCTGCGCGGAACTGCTTGATGGCGCCGTCCTTTTCAGGACCGCTCAGGCTTCCGTCGAAGCGCGCAAAGGCAACGCCTTCCCTGTGCAACATGTCGGCGAGATGGTCCAGCGTTTCGCGATAATGGACAAAGACAAGCTTCTTTTCATCGGGATTTCGCCGCAGCAGAGTGAGCAATTCGGTTTCCTTGCCGCCGTTGCCGATACGCTCCCAGCGGTGGGCGATTGCATGCCAGTCCGGAGAGTCTGAATTGCGTTCGGCGAAACGCTTCACCGCAACCGCAACCGCGGCCGGAGAGGAACCCGCGGCCCCGAGCAGATGCTGCAAAGCGAGGCGACTCTTCGCGGTGCCGTCCGCAGCTTCCTGCCGGCACGCCGCCGCCAGCTCCTGGTACGCCGCCCGCTCGTCCTGGGCGCCGTCCACCCGGATCGTTGTCGCGTGGCGGCGCGGCAGCTTGAGTGCCACGACAGCGCGCGTATTGCGGACCATGGCATCACGCATCAACGCGCGAAGCCGTTGAGGATCGGCAGGTTGACGCGGTTTGCCCGGCATGACGTGGGCGGCTCGAAATTCCTTCGGAGTCTTGAAAATGCCCGGCTTGAGCAACGTGAGTATGTTGTACAGCTCGGTGAGGTCATTCTGTACCGGCGTGGCCGACAGCAACAGCAGGAAGCGCTTGTTGAGTGCGTCCACAAGCTTGTAGCTCTGGCTCGAGCGATCGCGCAGGTGATGGGCTTCGTCCACAATGACGAGATCGAATTTGCGTTCCAGCAGTCGGCTCGCGTGCTCGCTCCGTCGCGCCACCGGCAGTGACGCTATCAGGCTCCGCTCGTTCCAGAAGCCCTCTGGGTCGCTGCGTAAACGCGCTTCATGAGTTGTGGCGCAGGTGATGCCAAATTTCGTCTCAAGTTCTTCCCGCCACTGACCGACGAGAGATGCGGGCGTCAGCACAAGGAAGCTCTCGACCATTCCTCGCAACAGGTATTCTTTGAGAACAAGGCCGGCCTCGATCGTTTTGCCAAGCCCAACTTCGTCGGCGAGAAGTACCCGGCCGCGGAACTGCTTCAGCACCTTGCGTACCGTCTCTACCTGATACCAGAACGTGTCGACCCCGCGCAGGTGCGGCAAGCAAAGCAATTCGTCGAAGCCTTGTGCCAGACCGAGACGGGCATGGCACTCACGCAGGCCATACCAACCGCTGTCGTCACAAACCGGCGGTTCCCGCACGGCAGCCAGCAGCGGCGCAAGATCGATTTCGGCGTCGAATGGGATATCGACGTCGATCAACGACAGGCCTGCAGATTCCGCGACCTCCTCCGCCGACGCTCCTGCTTTCTTGCCGGCAGTCACCGGCGTGGCCCTAGTTGGCCGCCCGGCCGATTTGACCTGTGGCTTGCTTCGCGCGACGCTGGTCCTCGAAGCTGCTCGCTCGCGGCGCGGTGGCTTGCGTCGCTCGAAGATGCGTTCCAACTCGCGATTGAGCCAGGCCCGGCGAGCCCAACCAGCGGGGAAGTTGACGAAGGCGCGATACGGATCGGCAAGCCCATGCGTTTCGAGCACCGAGCGCGCAACTACGAGCTTGTTCTGCTGTGCAAGCGCCAAGGCGGCCAGGAGATGATAAGCCTCGACCAGGACGTAACGTTTGGCAAATCGCTTTAGAAACGTCAGCGCTCGCTCGTGATTCCGATCAAGGAGGGCGGCGGTCGCGGCGAGTAACAGGACACGTCCATCGCCCGGGCGGCTTCGAACGGCCTGCTCGGCAAGTGGCAAGAGCCCAGACTCGCGATCCGGGTCGGTGATCGCCGCAAGAAGAGCATCTTCCGGGAGCGTCTGGTCGGCTGTTTCCGGCGCCACACTCGCGGCCGCCATCGGCTCTTTCGATGCGTTCGGCAGTGCTTCGAACGGCAAGATCATCTGCGGCGACGGACGGGTCATGATCGCGTCGTATGTTGCTGAGCCGGGAACTACGGATGATTCGATCCGCAGAGCGTAGCAATGTCAGCCGCGCAAGCAAACGATTGAAATGCGGCTCACGAGTCCTGTGGATAGCAGGCGCCAGTCTGGAATGCGCTATAGCCGCCGCTCCAGCTCCGCGTGCCGTTATTGGAGACCCCTCAACCTCCATTGGGCGAACCGGTCCCAAAAAGACAGCCTGGACTTAATGTCCTCGCGTTGAGGGTATCGCCGAAGAGCAAGGAGCGATGGAGGAGGCGGGCGATGTCCAGGTGCGGGTTGGCTGCCGTCGGGATGCACGAACAGGCACGAATACGCAGCGCCGCGTTTGCTGGCGTGGCGAATAATCTTACGGCTCAGCAATCCGAACAGGAGCACCATGAAGAAGTTCGTACCTCGGCCGCGAGCGAACGCGGCGTCTGGTGGCCCGATGAGCGAGGCGATGGCGCTCCCGGGCTTCAAAATCCGAACCGATTCCTCGATCGCATCGCCCCTGACAGTGCCGAGCACGCGAGCGAAGGTTGGTGGGCCCGGCAGGACTCGAACCTGCAACCAGACCGTTATGAGCGGCCGGCTCTAACCATTGAGCTACAGGCCCCAAGGCGACCGCTGAAAGATGGCCGGCAACGGTGCGCCGTTCGTCTACAGGATGGACGGCATTCCGGCAATCTCAAATTGCTCCGATTGAGTCACGCCTTAGCTCATCTCCACCGAACAGAACAAGCCAACCGTGCAGGTGAATTTCTCACGTCGCTCCAGCAAGGGATCTGGGCGTTGTCACGGCGAGCCAAACGGTCATCGAACGGTCCTTCGGATCCGCTGCAAGCCGCGCGCTCATCGACTTCGCCAAGAAGGAGGTCGCGCAGACACCAGCCTTCGTGGCCCGACAGGCGATTGCCTCACTTAACGCGTCGGATAGCCGCGCCAAACTCGGCGATATCCGCGTACCGACGCTGGTCATCGTCGGCGAAGAAGACATCATCACGCCGCCAAAGGAGTCGCAGATCCTTGCGGAGGGCATTCCTAACAGCAGGCTCTATAACATTCCAGCGGCCGGGCATTTTCCGATGCTCGAGCAGCCGAATACGTTCAATCAATTGCTGGGAGAATTTTTGGTGCGACAGGGAATGATGCCGCCACCGCCTCGCGTTGCAGTCTGTGCGACGTCCCTCGTCCACCAAAACATCTGATGCGGGAGAGCAAAATGTCCGTTCAATCCGTTCATACCATCCATTCAGGCACTGATGTCGCCTCCCATCGTCTTGATCGCGATACTAAGCGTATCATCTTCGCAGCTGCCCTCGGCACCGTCTTCGAGTGGTATGACTTCTTCGTCTACGGCTCTCTTGCCGCGTTCTTCAGCACGCTGTTCTTCCCAAAGGGAAATGAGACAGCGGCATTGCTCGCGGCGTTGGCGACTTTCGGGGCGGGCTTCGTCCTTCGCCCGTTTGGTGCGGTCGTCTTCGGGCGGCTCGGCGATCTCGTCGGGCGCAAGAAGACGTTTCTCGTCACAATGCTGGTGATGGGTCTCGCCACCGCGGCAGTCGGTCTGCTGCCGACCTTCGAAACCTTCGGTTGGTGGGCGCCCACAATCCTGGTCGGCCTTCGCCTGCTGCAAGGTCTCGCGGTCGGCGGCGAGTTCGGCGGCGCAGTGACCTATGTTGCGGAGCATTCTGATGCGGACCGCAGAGGGTTCACCACGAGCTGGATCCAGATCACGGCGACGCTCGGATTATTTCTTTCGCTGATCGTGATCCTGCTGTGCCGCTCTTCGATGTCAGCGGAAAGCTTCTCGAGTTGGGGCTGGCGTATACCGTTCGTGGGATCGCTCGCCCTTCTTGTTCTCTCGCTTTACATTCGTCTTAAGCTGCATGAGTCACCGGTGTTTCAGCAGATGAAGGCTGAGGGCAAAGGCTCGAGGAGTCCGATCGCAGATACGTTCGGTGATCGTCGCAATCTGCGTCTGGTGCTTGTGGCAATTTTCGGCGCCGTGGCTGGTCAGGCCGTGATCTGGTACACTGGGCATTTCTACAGCCTCTATTTCATGACGGCCGTGCTGAAGATGAGCCTCGAGCAGGCAAACTTGTATCTGCTCTTCGCGCTGGCTATTGGTACGCCGTTCTTTCTGTTGTTCGGCTGGCTGTCCGACAAGATAGGGCGCAAGCCGATCATCATTGCCGGATGTGCCTTGTCGGCCTTATTGATCAACCCTCTCTTCCATGGACTGGCAACCTACGGCAATCCGGCGCTCGCGGATTTCCGCTCGAAAACCGCTGTGGTGATCCACGCAAACGACTGTACCGAAAATCAGTCGTTGTTCGGTCAACTCTTCAGTCCCCAAGCGGCCAAAGAGTGCACCCGCGCGAAGTCGTTCCTAACAACGCGAGCCGTTCCTTACGTCGTGAAAGCCGATGCGGCATCTCTCACTATCCAGATCGGCGATGAAGCGGCTGTTCCCTTCGACGAGGCCAAGCTCCTAAGGGCACTCACCGAAAGGGGTCTTCCGGGATTGAAGGCGCCGGCCGAACCCAATGGTCCCATGGTAGTCGCGGTACTCTTCGGGCTGGTGTTCCTCGCGACGATGGTTTATGGCCCGCTAGGAGCCCTTCTCGTCGAACTTTTCCCGGTGCGCATCAGGTACAGCGGCGTCTCCATTGCCCTACAACTGGGCAATGGCTGGATTGGTGGATTTGCGCCATTCGTCGCGACCGCAGTCGTCATCTCTACCGGCGATATTTTCGGTGGACTCTGGTACACGATCGCATTCGCGGCTTCGACGGCAATTATCGGAGCTATACTGCTGCCGGAGACTCGCGGTCGAGACATCAATACTTGATCGTGTACCTTGGGAATCGGCGAGATCGTCTTGTTACGCTCGCCGGTTCTCCGCTCTTTCCTGACGTTTGGCTTCCGACGTCGAGCAGATGCATGCAATCCGCTGGGACGACCGGCTCGGCTGTTCAATGTGGGATGGGCCGCTACTGGCTTACGGCGGTAGCCATTTTCCGCCGCCGGATTACGAGAGCGTAGCTGCACCTTCAAGATGATATGAGTGTGCGCATGAAATGAACGGAGGATGTTCGATGGACGCAGAGAAGAGAGCGGCCGCCGAGAGGGTATATCAGGTTTCGGCCGAGTGGGCCAAGCGCGCCTGGATCGACCAGGTCAAGTACAAGGACATGTACGCCCGCTCGATCGCGGACCCGAACGCGTTCTGGGTCGAGCAGGCCAAGCGCATCGACTGGATGCACGCACCCACCAAAATCGAGAACGTCTCCTTCGCCCCCGGCAACATCTCGATCAAATGGTTCGAGGACGGCATCCTCAACGTCGCCCATAACTGCATCGACCGGCATCTCGCCAAGCGCGCCAACCAGACCGCGATCATCTGGGAAGCCGACGATCCCTCGCAGTCGAAGCACATCGCCTACAAGGAGCTGCACGACGAGGTCTGCCGGATGGCGAACATTCTGCGCACCCGCAACGTCAAGAAGGGCGACCGCGTCACCATCTACCTGCCGATGATTCCGGAAGCGGCCTACGCGATGCTGGCCTGCGCACGGATCGGCGCAATTCACTCCGTGGTGTTCGCCGGCTTCTCGCCCGACAGCCTCGCCCAGCGTATCAACGACTGCCAGTCCAGGATCGTCATCACCGCGGACGAAGGCCTGCGCGGCGGCAAGAGGGTGCCGCTGAAGGCCAATGTCGACGCCGCGATCGAAAAGAGCAGCGACGTCGATTGGGTGGTCGTGGTCAAGCGCACCGGTGCCGCGGTCAATATGAACCCGACCCGCGACCTCTGGTATCACGACGCCGCCAAAATGGTGACGACGGAGTGCCCGTGCGAGCCGATGCACGCCGAAGATCCGCTGTTCATCCTCTATACGTCGGGATCGACCGGCCAGCCCAAGGGCGTGCTGCACACCTCGGCCGGCTACCTGGTGTTCGCGGCGATGACGCATCAGTACGTGTTCGACTATCACGACGGCGACATCTACTGGTGCACCGCCGACGTCGGCTGGGTCACGGGCCACAGCTACATTCTCTACGGGCCGCTCGCCAACGGCGCGACCACGCTGATGTTCGAAGGCGTGCCGAATTACCCGGATAATTCGCGATTCTGGAACGTCATCGACAAGCACAAGGTCAACATCTTCTACACCGCGCCGACCGCGATCCGCGCGCTGATGCAGTCGGGCGACGACCCCGTGAAGAAGACCTCGCGCGCGAGCCTGCGCCTGCTTGGCTCGGTCGGCGAACCGATCAATCCGGAAGCCTGGGAGTGGTATCACCGCATCGTCGGCGACGACCGCTGCCCGATCGTCGACACCTGGTGGCAGACCGAGACCGGCGGCATTCTGATCACGCCGCTGCCGGGCGCGACCAAGCTCAAGCCGGGCTCGGCGACGCAGCCGTTCTTCGGCGTTGCGCCTGAAATCGTCGATGCCGACGGCAAGGTGCTGGAGGGAGAAACCACAGGCAATCTCTGCCTGACCCGGTCATGGCCGGGCCAGATGCGCACTGTCTATGGCGATCACGCCCGCTTCGAACAGACTTATTTCTCGACCTACAAGGGCAAATACTTCACCGGCGACGGCTGCCGGCGCGACGCCGACGGCTATTACTGGATCACCGGCCGCGTCGACGACGTCATCAACGTCTCCGGCCATCGCATGGGCACCGCGGAAGTCGAGAGCGCGCTGGTGGCGCACGAGAAGGTGTCGGAAGCCGCCGTGGTCGGTTACCCGCACGATATCAAGGGCCAAGGCATCTACGCCTATGTCACCCTGATGGCCGGCGTCGAGCCGAGCGACGAACTGCGCAAGGAGCTCGTCACCTGGGTGCGCAAGGAGATCGGCCCGATCGCCGCGCCCGACCAGATCCAGTTCTCGCCCGGCCTGCCCAAGACCCGCTCCGGCAAGATCATGCGCCGCATCCTGCGCAAGATCGCCGAGGACGAGCCCGGCAGCCTCGGCGACACCTCGACTTTGGCCGATCCCGGCGTGGTCGACGACCTCGTCAAGAACCGGCAGAACAAGCGGTCTAGCGCCTCACAATGATCGATGTGATTCCTGTTCGTGGCGCGGGGCTCATTGAATTGTCGCATCGTGCCCGACATCGCCTTAGCGGACGGAAGAGATGAGACTCGTGCTCTTGGGGCCGCCGGGCGCTGGGAAGGGGACGCAAGCATTCAAGCTGTCGCAGATTTTGCAATCCCGCAACTGTCGACCGGCGATATGCCGCGCCGCGGTGTCGGAGGAAGCGGTAATGGGGCGACAAGTGCCGGGATCTCATGAGGAAGGCAAGCTGGTGCCGGAAGACTTGGCGATCAGGCTGATGTCCGACCGGATTGCGCGTCCGGACGATAATCACGAGGCGCTCAGCCTGCACCTGACCTCCTGCGCCAAGCAAGCCAGGCCGTTGATTGAGTAATATGCGGCCAAGGGATACTGAGAACGATCGATGCGTCATTGAGCTGTAGACTACGTAACCATCGCACTCGTCCAGGCTATTAGATAACCGGGGCCCGTCGACTGCGGGATCGAGCGTGGCCCGCGTCCGGTTCTCCTCCTATTCGGAAGCAACCCAGTTACGCAGGCCCTCGAGCGTGCGAAAGCCGTCTGCGGCGTAGCAGCGTTTGGACGGCTGAGATGCTAGCATCATCTCAGCCAGCGCATGCCCGGGCCCGAGGTCCAGCACCTCCGTGACGCCCAGCTCTGTAAGCGCGTCCAGGGTTGCCGCCCAATCAATGGGACGGGCGACCTGGTTTGCCAGCTTCACCGTGGCGCCGGCGACCGAGAAGATGCGTTCGCCGTCACCGCCGGCAAGTAAGACGCGCTGGCCTGCGACGGCCGCGTCCCTGCTGGTATCGAGTGCCTGCTGCAGAGGTTTGCAGGCCCGCCCAAGCCTAGTCGTATGCGACGCGATTTTGATGGCGAGAAGCCCCGTGCGCGCTCCTTTCCTGGCGGCGTCGTCGCAGAGCGCGATGACATCCCGCTCCACGCCTCCGATCACGAAAAGAAGGTCGGGATTCCTGATCGCGATCTCGCAGCGGTGCTTTGCAAGCAGAGGTTCGATCGTAGCGCGGTCGAGCCCGCGGATGTAACCCAGGCGCCCGTCGGGCCCGGCTGCGCTTTCCATCAGCCGGGCACGAATATTGGTGAGCCGCAACGCTTCATCGGCAGTCCAAATTCCCGCGATGCTCCAGGCCGCCATCTCGCCAACGCTATAACCGGTGACGGCGGTCACTCCGGTCAGCAGGTCACAGATGCAGGCGTGGGTCGCGAGAGCCGATGTGACGGTCAGAATCTGGCTGGCATGATTCTCGGACAGTTGCTCGGCGTTGCGCGTCCGAACGAATTCGCGCGGATCCTCACCCAGACAAGCCGTCGCCGCGGCGAAGATTGACGCTGCGGCAGGCTGGTCCGCGACAAGATCAAAGATCTTGTCCGAAAGCGCACCTTGTCCGCCGCAGAGCAGTGCTAACATCCCAGATCTATCCGATCGACGAAAAGGGCCATCGCCAGCAGGTCTGCGGAGCCGCCGGGACTGAGATTGCGTGTCACAAAAGCTTCGTGAAGCTCGGCGGCGCGCCTGCGCCATCCCGGCGATCCAATCCCGCCCGCGGCAAGGAAGGTGGAGGCGCTGGCTTGCGCGAACCCCAGTCCCTCGGCCCCGCCTCGATGCAGGAGGTTGGTGTCGGTGACGCTAGTGATCAAGCTCATGCAGGTCTGAACGCGAACAGCTTCCTCGTCATGCGGCGCAAGCTCGCGCGCTGCATGCAGCGCGGGTAGAGCGATGTCGTAGACCGACGGGAAACCGTCGGCGGCTTCCCCCCTTGCGCCCCCGGCGCCGTAGCGCCGCGCGGCCACGGCGCCGTGGCTGCGCAGCGATACCGGACCGGACAGGATGTCCTCGCCCCAACGCTCCGAAACCAGCCGGCCGAGGGACTTGCGAATGCCGACGGCATTCCGATACCCGGCCGCGGCGCAGAGCAGACCCAGACCGAAGATCGCGCCGCGGTGCGTGTTGACGCCGGAGGTCGCAGCCAGCATCGCGCGCTCCGCGGCAACCCCGATGGCGCGCAGCCGGTTCATGCCCGCGCCTGCGGCGCCCGCGAGGGCGAGATCGCCGAAGAAAGGCATCAAGGTCTCAGCGCTCAGGCACAACAGCCCGGCGTCCATGTCGCGATGCGCACCATTGTCGACATGGCTGACAAGCCCGGGCTTCGGATAGGTCTCGACTTCGAGCTTCAGGCAAAGCGAAGCAAGATGACCGAGCTGCTCGGCATGAAGCGCGCGGTCCGGCAGTGATTGCCATCTGCGCGCAATGGTCATGACACATGACCTGCGAGGAAGGCCGCGCGCGTCGTGGTGGTAACCCCTGCCGTGCCCTTCACAAGCACTTCGCATTCGTCAGTGCCGGTCAGTTCGCGCCATTGAACCCCGCCGGCAGGACCTGTGACCTCACCGTCCAGCCGCATCGGCGCCCGCTTTGCGATCCGCGCGATGTTGGACAACAGAACTCCGGTCTTATGGGGCGACGAGAGAGGCCAGAGCAGATCGAGGTCCGATCCATCTGAAAGATAGGGAAGGCCGGTGAGGTGCTGCCAGGCGAGACTGCCGTAGGTGCGGGTCTCCGGCAGCAGCTGGAGGAGCTTCTCTATCGTCTCCCGCCAGGCCGCCGGCGCAGCAGTGGCGGCCTTGGCCAGCAACGGAGGCGGCGAGGACGCGACGATATCGGCGGCAGTGAGCGAGACCGCAATGCGACGTTTGCCGTGGCTTGGCGGCAGCGGCAGACCGAGCGGAACGAGGCCTGCGGTATCGCTGCAAGCCGGCCGGCGAACGACCAGCGGGCGTCCGGCGTGGACCCAGCCCGCGACGATCGGCTCGCTGGCGAGCTCGGGATAGCGGTTCATCACGGCGGCCCATCCGGCGGCCGAGGCCTTCACCATGGTATGACGCGCGAGAGGCTCAAGCATGTCGCGCCCCCTGATGCGAGGCCGCAGCGAGGGCAACGCGCTCGGCGAGTTCCGCGGCCTTCCGCCGTCCGCCGCGTTCGGTGCCGAGCCGGCCGCGGTCATCCTCTCCGTGCGGCCGTCGCAGCACGGCGGCAAGCTGCCCCGCCAAAGGTGCATGTTCGTCCCAGACGACGTGGACGCCACCAGTTCGGACCATGTTGTCGAGCCCGGGTGCGAACACCGGCGTCATTTCCGCCTTGGCCTTGAGCAGATCGATCGGCAGCTTGGTGACCCGGGCCATCGACGGCAGGTCCATGACCGCGGGATGCGCGCCCGGCAGTGCGACCAGCGTGCCCGTCGCAAGCGCGGTAGCGATGAACGCGCCGGCGGCGCTGCCGCCATAGAGCAGGCCGACCGTGCGATGTCCCTCGGCTTCCGCCAGCAGCAGCGTCTTGGCGAGATGAGACAGGTATTCGCTGAGGCCGAGCAGCTCGTCACGCTTGCTCATGCGCTGGCTGGCGGAATCCACCAGGAACAGGATCGGCGTCCGATCGCCCGATTTGATGATCTCGATCACGTGCCCTGCGAGCGCGATCGCCTCGTCGACGCCGAGCGGCTGTCCTTGCGTGATGCCGAGCACGTGGATCGACGCGCCATCCGGCGGGACCGCCTTTCCCGCGATCATCGCGCCCGTCGTTTCGATCTTGCTGCCGTTTGGGAACAGGCCGGCCAGGATATCATCGAGCGTCATCGGCGTTCTCCCTTGTGTCTGCCGCGCGTAGAAACGCGTCGGTCGCAAGCGCCGGGATCTCGGTCGGCGCCTCGATACCAAGCGTCTGCCAGATCTCGACGGCCTCCTCGGCTTCGCCGAAACGCCGCAGCCGACGCTCCAGGCGATTCTGCTCGGCTTCGAGAACGGTGGTGTCGCAGCCACGCTTGATCTTGAGCGCGTCGATCGCCGCCTCGCGAAACGCCAGCGCCTCGTCGTCGACGAACATGTCGGCGCCGCCAATGAGATAACGGTGCTTGCCGCCCATCGTGCGCCACACCAGCGCGCGGTCGCGCGAGTCGAATTCCTCGATGCCCTTGTTGGTCTCGATCACCTCGGGGCCGCTGACGCTGAGCCGGCCCTGCTCGGAGATAATCAGGCGCGAGCAGGTGCCGGCGATCAGGCTGCCGCCGCCATAACATCCGGCGCGTCCGCCGATCAGGCCGACGACGTTGATGCCGCCGCGGCGTGCCTCGATGATCGCGCGCATGATTTCCGCGATGGCGAGCTCGCCGGCATTGGCTTCCTGCAGACGCACGCCGCCGGTGTCGAACAGGATCAGCACGTCCTGCTTGAGCTTGCGGGCAGAGCGCAGCAGCCCGGTGAGCTTGGCGCCATGGACTTCACCGAAGGCGCCACCCATGAAGCGTCCCTCCTGCGCTGCGACGAGCACCGGCGCGCCGTCAAGGCGGCCGCGCCCGACGACGATGCCGTCGTCGAACTGCTCCGGCAGGCCGAAGATCGACAGATGCGGGCTGATCTCGCGCAGTTCAGGTCCGATGAATTCGGCAAAGCTGCCGGCATCGACCAGCACGTCGATGCGCTGCCGGGCGCTCGCCTCGTACCAGCTCAGCGAGTCATTGTTGGCGGTGGGGGCTGTCATCGCTCCGGCTCCTCGATCTTGCGGACGCCTTGGGCCAGGCGCAGCGCAACCGTGTCGGGCCGCGCGCCGCCGTCATTGATGGAGATGCGCAAGCCTCCGGCAGAGCGGCGGGCGACGAAATCGCGGACCACGGCGTTCCACACCATGCCGAAGCCGTGGGCCGCCGTTGCGATGTCGATGGTGCAGACATCCGGCGGCGAAGCGCGCTCCAGCAGCACCTCGAGATTGCCGGAGGCGACGACGCCGACGATAGCCTGCGGGCGAGTGCCGCCGGCGGGGATGGAGGCAGACAGTCTGAAGCTGAGCTTTTCCATGCAAAACTCCTCACCAGTTGCGGAAGCGGCTGGGCGGGCGGTAGAGACCGCCGGAGGCCAGCATGAGATCCTTGACCGAGCGGGCCGCGAGCAGCCGGCGGTCGGCATCAAGCGGATCGATGCCGAGATCCTCGGGTCGCCTGATCACGCCGCGCTGCCTGAGCTGCTCGACCAGCTTGGCATCACGGGCACGGCCGATGTCGGTGTAGCCGGCAACGCCGCGGATCGCCTGCTCGCGCTCGTCCTTGCTGCGGCACATCAAGAGGTTGGCGATGCCTTCCTCGGTGACAATGTGGGTCACGTCGTCGGAGTAGACCATCACCGGTGCCAGATCGAGTTTGAGCTCCTGCGCCAGATCGAGCGCATCGAGCCGCTCGACGAACAGCGGGGTGTTGCGCTCGCCAAAGGTCTCGCCGATCTGCACCACCAGCTTGCGGCCGCGGCGCAGCGCTGCGTCGGAGTCCGGGTCGGCCTCGGCGCCGGCCTTGAGCCAGGGTTCGCTTGGATGGCGACGGCCGCGAGGATCGGAGCCCATGTTGGGCGCGCCGCCGAAGCCGGCGATGCGGCTGGTCGTCACCGTTGAGCTGTGGCCTTCGAGATCGATCTGGAGCGTCGATCCGATGAACATGTCGCAGGCATAGAGACCCGCGGTCTGGCAGAAGGCGCGGTTCGATCGCAGCGAGCCGTCGGGCCCGGTGAAGAAGACATCGGAGCGCGCCGCGACGTAATCCTCCATGCCGACCTCCGATCCGAAGCAGTGGATCTGCTCGACCCAGCCGGATTCGATCGCCGGAATCATCGTGGGATGCGGGTTGAGCGCGAAATGGGTGCAGACCTTGCCCTTGAGGCCGAGCTTCTCGCCATAAGTCGGCAGCAAGAGCTCGATTGCGGCGGTGTTGAAGCCGATGCCGTGATTGAGCCGCCGCACGCCATAGGGCGCGTAGATGCCCTTGATGGCGAGCATCGCCGTCAGGATCTGGGTCTCGGTGATGGCGGCGGGATCGCGGGTGAAGAGCGGCTCGACATAGAAGGGACGGCCGGCCTCGACCACGAAATGCACGAGGTCGCCGGGGATATCGACGCGCGGCACCTTGTCGACGATCTCGGTGACCTGCGCCACCACGAGGCCGTTCTTGTAGCTCGTCGCCTCGACGACCGTCGGAGTGTCTTCGGTGTTTGGCCCCGTATAGAGGTTGCCGTCCTTGTCGGCGCTCACCGCTGCGATCAAGGCGACGTTCGGCGTGAGATCGATGAAATAGCGCGCGAACAGCTCCAGGTATGTATGGACGGCGCCGAGTTCGATCTTGCGGCCGAACAGCATCTTCGCGATGCGCGCCGCTTGCGGACCGGAATAGGAAAAGTCGAGCCGCCGCGCGATGCGCTTCTCGAAGACATCGAGATGCGCGGGCAGCACCACGCCGGACTGCACCATGTGAAGGTCATGAACCTCCGCAGGGTCGAGGTTCGCAAGCGCCGAGGCGAGGATGTCGGCCTGCTTCTGATTGTCGCCCTCCAGACACACCCGGTCGCCTGACCTGATCACCGCCTTCAGAAACGCACCCAGGTTCGGGATCGGGACGACCTTTCCCTTGGCGTGCCGCTGGCCGGCCGTGAGGCGCTCACCCAGGGCGGCCTTTTGCATACCCCAATCGCTCATCTTGGCTCCTTGGCATGCCGGATTGGCTTCGATGGCCGTCAATGTATGCGTATTGCCTTCAAAAGTCAATTAGTGTATGCGTTATCTCATTAGCGACGGATATTCGCATACACAGGAGGGAATTTAAGATGGGAATGCATACAAGTAGCCCAGATTGCGTGTTCGGCAGTCCCCTCGCAGCGGGGAGGCGCTCGTGACCATTTCCGGCGTAGCTCTGCTCGCTATCTGCACTCTGCTGGGGTCCTTGCTTGGAGACCTGCTCGGCCTCGCCCTCGGTGTGAAGGCCAATGTCGGCGGCGTCGGCATTGCCATGATGTTTTTGATTGCGGCCCGGCTCTGGCTGGTGCGGCACGGCCTGCTCAGCCACGGCCTCAAGACCGGCGTCGAGTTCTGGGGCAGCTTCTACATTCCGATCGTGGTCGCCATGGCGGCCCAGCAGAACGTTGTCGCCGCGGCCAAGGGCGGTCCGATCGTGGTCATCGCTGGGCTAGGCGCAGTCGCGGTCTGTTTCGCGATGGTCGCCCTGATCGGCCGGTTTAGCGGCCCCATCGAAACGATGGACGAGATCGAGGCGCGAGAGGCGATCGAGGCGAATGTGCCCCACTTCAAGTCCGGGAGGATCGGATGACCATGATATCTCACGTTCTCGCCGCCAGTTCGCTGATCACTGCGTTCGCCGCAGTGGGCATCCTGATGTGGATCTCCGGAGCGATCTCGAAATATCTCACCTTCGGGCGCATCCACGGCTCGGCCATCGCGATTATGCTGGGGCTCTTGCTCGCGTTTTTCGGAGGCATTGCCACCGGTGGTGAAAAGGGCCTCGCCGACCTGCCGGCGCTGACCGGGATCGGGTTGATGGGAGGCGCGATGCTGCGGGATTTTGCCATCGTCGCCACCGCCTTCGAGGTCGACGTCGTCCATGCGCGCAAGGCCGGACTGATCGGTGCGGTCGCGCTCGGATTGGGGACGGTCGTTCCGTTCATTCTGGGCGTTCTCGTCGCCGCCGCGTTTGGCTACACTGACGCCGAATCGCTGACGACGATCGGCGCCGGCGCGGTCACCTACATCGTCGGTCCGGTCACGGGAGCGGCGATTGGCGCGTCATCGCCGGTTATTGCGCTCTCGATCGCGACCGGTGTATTCAAGGCGGTGATCGTGATGATCGGTACGCCCTTTGTCGCGAACATGATCGGTCTGAACAATCCGCGCAGCGCAATGGTGTTTGGCGGCTTGATGGGAACGGTCAGCGGCGTGTCAGGAGGGCTCGCGGCAACCGATCGGCGTCTGGTTCCTTACGGCGCGTTGACCGCGACGTTTCATACCGGGTTGGGATGCCTCGTCGCGCCGTCCATTCTCTACTTTACGGTGCGCGCAATCATAGGAAGCTGAATGGCAGGTCTGTTCAAAGTTGCGGCTGAGGCAGAAGACGATGGCGGTCTTCTCTCCGATCGCATCCGCAATGCGCTCACCGACGAGATTGCGTCCGGTTCGCTGGTTGCCGGTTCGGCGCTGGAAGAGCAGCAGCTTGCCGATCGTTTTGGGGCTTCCCGCACGCCGGTGCGGGAAGCGCTCCGGCAGCTCGTCGTCAGCGGGCTCGTCGAGGTGCGGGGCCGTCGCGGGCTCGTCGTTGCACGGATGACACCCGAACGCATCATGGACATGTTCGAGACGAGCGCAGAGGTGGAAGCCATGTGCGTCAGGCTCGCGACCTATCGCATGACGCCGCTGGAGCGCAGCGATCTCATCGAGCTCCACGACAGCTCGCTGGCAATGGTCGACGCCAACGACGTCGATGCGTACGACGCGTTCAACCGGCTGTTCCACGAAGGCATCTACAGCGCAACGCACAACGCGTTCATGGCCGAGCAGGCGCAGGAGGTCCGTGCGCGTCTCAGCGCCTTCCGGCGCACGCAATTGCGGCAGGGCGATCGCATCCGCAAGTCCCGCGACGAGCATGATTCCATCATGCAGGCGATTGCGGAAGGCGATGGCGATACGGCCTCTCGCAGAATGCGCGCGCACATGTTGAACGCCGCCGCGGCGCTTCGCCGCTACATCGACGATCGCGCCGGCGGACAAGGTTGAATGTGACGGCAGGATGAGCCTACTTGCGCATTTGGTGATGTAGTTTAGCCATATTGGCCCATGGTCGATTAGGCCGGGCGCCTGATGTTTTGCTTGTTCTGATGGGACGACGGCATCAGATCGACACCGCGACAAAGCGTCAGCCTAAATTAGCTTGCGCGACGCGCGATAAGAAGCGCGGCTCCGAGTCCGCACATCACTGCTCCAGAGGTCTGTCTCGTCCGCGCGATGAACGTGAGTCGCCCGGCGAGTCCATCCCTCGCTTTGGCCGCCCAACGGGTCACGATCAGGTCTACGCCAGTGTTCAAGGCGACGGAAATCGTGCCGAGCACAACGAACTGCAGAGCCACGTTCACGCTCGTGTCGACGAACTGCGGAATAAAGGCAAGGAAGAACGCGGCCGTCTTTGGATTCAGTGCCTCCACGACGATGCCTTCGCGCAGCGCACGGCCAGCGCCGGTCGTCTGGACTTCGGTCGGCGCGGGGACCCGCGCTTCCCTCCACGTCTTGATGCCGAGCCAGATGAGATAGAAGGCGCCGGCGATCTTCAGCGCAGTGAACGCTTCCGCGCTCGCCATCACCAGGGCCGAGATGCCGATCGCGCCGGCGAGCACGTGTACGAAACCACCGAGACCCAACCCGACGCTGGATGCTAATCCCTCGGTCCGGCCGCCGGCCAGCGTGCGGGCGACGATGTAGAAAATGCCCGGCCCCGGCGTGACCGCCACGACCGTAGCTGCGACCAAGAACAGCGCGAACGTCTGAAGCTCGAACATCGTATCTCTGAAAGCTAGACACGCACGGGAATTAGAGGGGCCGCGGCACGGTCCGCAGGATGCTCGCTGGCGGCCAGGCCCGCCGCGACGCTGACGCGATCGGCCATTGGACGATTCTGGCTCATCTTGCGCTTGCCTTCGAAGCGCACCACCGGGATGCGGATCCCGACGATGCCGCGCAACTGGGCGGCAATGAAATCCGCGGGAGCGTCGGAGACGGCCCATGGCTTCGCGCGCGCTGCTTCGTGCTTCCGCGTCAGGCGAGTCACAACGTCGAGCAGGCGCTCTGGATCCTGGAAGAACTCGACAGGCCCGTACGCGTGCACGGCGACGTAGTTCCAGGTCGGCACGACCTTGCCGGTCTCCTGCTTGGTCGCGTACCAGGAAGGCGTTACATAGGCCTCTGGACCCATGAAGATCGTGACCGCGTTTCCGATCGGAGGAACCTGCCACTGCGGATTGGCCTTTGCCAGATGCCCGTAGATCACGCCGTGCTCGCCCTTGCTTTCGTCGAGAAACAATGGAAGCGGCGTCGCAAGCGGGCCCTCGGCAGTCGCCGTCACCAGATTGGCCAGGCGGGCGTCGCGGATGGTCGCGCGGATACTCTCGACGTCTTCGTCCTTGAATGCGGGAGGCGTATACATGGCTTGTCTCCGTTAATGGTCAAAGGTGGTCCGCTCGGCGCGAGCGGTCATGGAGCAGGGCTACTTGTCCGTTGTGAATTCCGGCTTGCTAGTCGCATCCGGCGCGAGACGACCGATCAGTCCGTGGATGTCGCCCAAGACCCACAGATCGCTCACCTTGTCGCCTCGAAACGTGAAGACCGGCGCACCGTACCACCACACGTGGCGTCCGGTGGGCGCATGGCCGAACATCGGCTTCCGATGGATGCCGTGGAAGCGCAGCTTTCCCGAGACCGCGTTGCCCTCCTCGAGGAGATCGAGGATGTCAGACGTGTAGTTTTCCAGGGAGTCTGTCACCCATCTGACGTAGTCCGCGAACTGATCGAAGCCGACGAGGACAGGACCGAGGGAGCCCCGGAAGGTGAAGCCCGGCTGAAATATTTCAGGGATTAGAGCGACGTCCGCATTGTCCCACATGTCCTTGTAGAACTTTCGAACGACTTCTTTCTGCGGGGTTAGAGCAACCCGAGCAAAGTCCATGGCGGGCTCGAGTCCTGGCGGCGGGGCAATCATGTTTGGCCTCTCCTTGACGAACACTCGTTGCGGGCGAGCTAAAGACGGTTTAGGGACTGCTCGAGGTCGCCGAGCAAATCTGCCTCGTCTTCCAGACCAACCGACAGGCGAATCAAGTCATCTCCGACCCCCTTTTGAAGGCGCGCTTCGGGACGAACGGCGCGCCGGGCATGAACCAAGCTCGCGGGATGCATGATGAGCGTTTCAGCGTCTCCGAGACTGACGGCAAGCGTAATGAGCTTGAGATGGTCGAGAAAACAGCGGGCAGCATCAAAACCACCGCGAAGACCAAAGGACAGCATTCCAGATCCCGCTGACATTTGTCTCTTTGCGATCGCATGCCGCGGATGGGACGGCAGAAATGGATAATTCACCCAATCTACCGCCGAGTGGGCGTCGAGCATGCGCGCAATCGCAAGTGCGTTGGATCCATGGCGGTCCATCCGGAGAGGAAGCGTCTTGATCCCGCGTAAAATCAGAGAAGAAACCATCGGCGACATGACGGCACCGGTGATGTAGCGCAAGCCGCGATCACGTATGTTTTCGATCAGCTCGGTCCGTCCCAGGAGAGCCCCTCCGAGAACGTCTCCATGCCCGCTGATATATTTGGTAAGGGAGTGGAGCACGATGTCCGCTCATTGGAGAGGCCTCTGCAGCGCGGGAGATGCAAATGTGCCGTCGACGATCACCAGGAGGCCGGCCCGCCGAGCACGTTTCGCAATGGCTTCGATGTCGAGCACGTCTCCTGTGGGATTGACCGGCGTCTCAAAGTAGACGGCTCTACTGCGAGATGTGAGAACAGTATCCAGATTGGCGGGGTCATTGAGATCGACAGGGATGGTCTTTATGCCGAAGCGAGGCAAGCCCTGTTCCGTCATGGTCGTCGTATTCGAATACAAGGTCCGATGGACGATGAGTTCGTCATCTTGGGATAGGAGCGAAAGAACCAAGGCACCGAACGCGGCCATTCCCGAGGCCAGTACGACGGCATCTTCGGCACCCTCCAGATTTGCCAAGCGGGATTCCAGCAATGCGGTCGTCGGATTGAACTCCCGCCCATACAGTTTGCCCCCCAATGCGGCCACCGCATCCAATTCGGCGACGCTGTCGAAGGCGAAGGTCGACGTCATATGAATGGGATGGGATACCGCGCGGGAGTGATGGGCAGGGTCATACCCATGGTGGATCGCTCGCGTCGAGAACCCGAACCCAGGTTCATCCCTTGCAATTCGTTCCGAAGCGGCCATCGTTTGGAGATCTCCCATCTTTGCGCGAGCGGTCATTGCCTTCGGGTTTGCTTCCAGGCGCGACCGCCGGTCGCGTCGCTCTACTTTTCGGTCGATGTCATCTATTGACGTTGACGACCGTGCGCCCGCGCACTTGGCCACTCATTAGGCCGCCAGCCGCGGCGACGACGTCGTTCAGACCGATCTCGACCGCCGTCTTCTCCAAATCGGCTTCGGTAAGCAAGGAAGCGAGACGATCCCAGGCTTCGACGCGTTCTGCCTTCGGGCGGGTCACGCTGTTGATGCCGAACAGCGCCACTCCTCGCAGGATGAAGGGGGCGACGCTTGCGGGAAAATTCAATCCTTGCGCCATGCCGCACGCGGCGACCGCTCCGTCCGCTTTGATCCCGGCGCAAACATTGGCGAGCGTATGGCTGCCTACCGAGTCGATCGCAGCGATCCATCGTTCCTTCTGCAGCGGCTTGCCGGGCTGCGACAATTGTGACCGGTCGATGATCTCGGCAGCCCCCAGCCTCTTGAGATAGGGCTCCTCGTCCGGTCGGCCGGTCGAAGCCACGACGCGAAAACCGAGCTTGTGGAGAAGCATGATCGCGATGCTGCCGACGCCTCCGCCGGCGCCGGTCACCAGCACGTCACCCGCGCCGGGACGGATGCCATACTTCTCGAGGGCTACGATCGACAGCATCGCCGTATAGCCCGCGGTACCGATGATCATCGCGCGGCGGGAAGGCATCGAGGGCGGCAGCTTGATCAACCAGTCGGCTTTGACCTTTGCTCGCTGCGCCAGGCCGCCCCAATGTTGTTCGCCGACACCCCAGCCGTTGAGAACCACCCGATCTCCCGGTGAGAATGCCGGGTCGGAGCTCGACGAGACCAAGCCTGCGAAATCAATTCCGGGCACCAGCGGAAAGGATCTCACGATGGGGCCCTTGCCGGTGATCGCCAGTCCGTCCTTGTAGTTCAGCGTGCTGTACTCGACGTCGACGGTCACGTCTCCTTCGGGAAGTCGGTCTTCGGACAACTCGCATACGCCGGCGCGATATCCTCGATCGTCCTTTTCAATCAACACGGCTTTGAACAACTTGAACTCCTCTTTCACGTTCTTTCCTTGGACCGGAGCTTTGGCCCGTCCGGGCGCGGGAGACCGGCGACGAAGCCGGAGATGAAGGTATCGAGTGGAGCGCCGTTCCTGACGAGGCGCGCCCGCATCACGGCTCCCTCCCAGCCGATCCAGAAGAACTCGGCCAAGGCATCGCAGTCCGCGGCGTCTCCGATCTCGCCGGCGTCGCGCGCGAGTTCCAGGCAACGCGCCACCTTCCGCTGCCAGCCCTTGATGATTCCGTCCAAAGCGGACCTGTAATCGTCGGGCAGCGCCTCGACCTCCTGGCTGAGGTTTCCGACTAGGCAGCCGCGCGTGTAGCTGTACTTCGCCATACCCGCCTTGGCGGCTTCGACGAAGGCTCGCATGCGTGCCAACGGCGCAAGCCTTTCGTCATTCAGGGCGCGGTCCAGCTTGTGCCGGAAAAAGGAATCGTAGGCCTTCATGATTTCGCGGCCATACTCCGCCTTGCTATCGAAGTAATGGTAAAACGAGCCCTTCGGCACGGTGGCGCGGCGCAGCAATGCGTCCAAGCCCGTGGCGGCAAATCCCTGCCGAGTCATCACTTCCATTCCGCAACGGATCAGAACGTCGCGCGTCGGTGCGTACCCGACGTCGTGCCGGATCGTTTCGCCCGGGTGGCGGCGATCATCTGGAGATCTGGCCATTTGTGTCCTCAGTAGACCGATCGTCTAGAACACAAATGCCGAATCTTGGCAAGCGTGGAAACGAAGCGACGGCGTGTGCCGGGACGCCATTTTTGGCCATATTGCCGATAAACTTTGCATGTTGAAGCTTTTTTCCGCAGTTTTGCCGAGTCATTGTGCGGTTCGGTGTCACGTCACGTTAGTTTCGTACTTGACACAAAGTGTCCTTAGATCGAAGGTCGGCCATTCTTCGAGAGAGGTGCTACATGTTTCGAGTTTTCCGAAAAGCCGCTTCGATTGTCGCCGGTGCGGCCGTTCTTTTCCTTGGCCCCATTGCTGAGCCGGTCGATGCGGCCGATGCCTATCCCTCGACCACGATCAAGCTGGTCGTCGGCTTCCCGGCGGGAGGCCCGACCGACATCATTGGGCGCGTCATCGGCCGTCTGCTCTCGAAGGAGTTGAATCAGACCGTCATCGTCGAGAACAATGGTGGTGCCGGCGGAATGATCGCCGCGTCAAACGTCTCCCGCGCGAAGCCCGACGGGTACACGCTTCTGGTCGCGGTGGAGTCCTCGAATACTCGCGCCAGGGCACTCTATGCGTCCGTGCGCTACGATCAGCAGAATGGCTTCACCTACATTCGGAAGGTTGCGAAACAGCGGAACCTGCTCGTGGTGAACCCGAAATTTCCAGTATCCAGTGTTCCGGAACTCGTCGCCTATCTGAAAGCGCACCCTGGGGAGGTAAACTTCGGCGGCACGTTCGGAGCGACGTCCCATGTCGGCGGCACGCTATTCGACATGGCCTACGATACGAAGATGTCGTTCATCAACTATTCGGGCGGCAATCAACCAGTTGTCGATTGCATGTCGGGCATCCTGCAGGTGGGCTTCTTCACCGAAGCCACGATCGGTCAGCAGGTCAAGGCCGGATCCCTGAAGGCGCTCGCGGTGACCTCGGCCGACCGGTCGCCGGCTTTCCCGGATCTGCCGACGATCGAGCAAGCCGGTGGCAAGCCTCTCGATATCTCGCCGTGGTTCGGCGTCGCGGGTCCGCCGAACCTTCCCGCGGACGTCGTCGCCAAGGTTGGCGCCGCACTCGACAAGGCTTCGAGCGATCCGGAATTCCTGAAGCAACTGGAAACGATCGGCGCCACGCTCATCACTGGTTCAACGGTGGAGAGCTTCACGGCCGACGTCGGACGGGAAGAGGCCTACTGGAACAAGTGGGCCAAGGACATCGGGGCGTCTCTTCAGAAGTAGCTCGCCGAAGGATCTCCTATGGACTTCTATCATCAGTACGACGCTTATCTCTCCGCCGAGGAGCGTGATCACGTGCTGAAGGCGCGGGCGTTCTGCGCCGGTGCCTTCTCCGAGAGCGTCTTCGCCGCGCATACGGCGGGTGAGGCATTTCCGGAAAAGTGGATCGCCGAGTGGGCCGCTCTCGGCATGCTGGGACTTCAGGCCAAGCGCGCTCACGGTGGCCTGGAAGCGTCATACCTGTGCAAAGTCCGCGTCGCGCAGGAAATGGCGCGCCACGGGTTTGCGGCCGCGTTCTGCCTGAACCATCACCAAGGCGGAGCGACGCGCCTGTCACAGACCGGTACGTCGATCCAGATCGAGCGCCTGCTGCAGCCCGCGCTGCGCGGCGAGCTTCTTCTGACCACCGCCATGACCGAGCCAGCGGGTGGCAGCGATGTCTCCGCCCTTACCACGACGGCCGTTCCGGTCAACGGCGGCTGGGCTCTGAGCGGCACCAAGGCGTGGATAACGGACGGCCTGCTGGTGGGTGGTCTGATCGTCCTGGCCCGCGTGGGCGACGCTGCGGGGGCGGGTGACATCGCCAGCTTCTACGTGCCTTTCGGCCAGGCCGAGACGGTGAAGCGGACCGAGATCGCTGTTCCTGGAGCGCGTTCCTTCCGTCTGGCCGAAGTGGCCTTCGACGCTCACTTCATTCCCGAGTGGTGTCTGATCGCAGCGCCGGGCGCCGCGCTCAAGGCATCTATGGCATCGGTCAACGCGGCCCGCGTTCACGTGGCCGCCATGTGCGTCGCGACGCTGCATGCGGCGCTGTGCGAGGCGGTGGGCTACTGCGAAGGCCGGCAGGCCTTCGGAAAGCCGCTGACCGGACATCAGGGCCTGCGCTGGGAGCTGGCGGAGGTGTCGGTCCGGCTCGAGGCCGCCAACGCGCTCGTCTTCCGCGCCGCCGAGCAGATACAGACCGGGGGAAATCCGGTCGCGCTGGCTGCGCAAGCCAAGAAGTTCGCTGTCGACACCGCGCTTTGGGGCATC
The DNA here is from genome assembly GCF_023074015.1 of Bradyrhizobium sp. 142. Taxonomy (NCBI): domain Bacteria; kingdom Pseudomonadati; phylum Pseudomonadota; class Alphaproteobacteria; order Hyphomicrobiales; family Nitrobacteraceae; genus Bradyrhizobium; species Bradyrhizobium sp. 142. The sequence goes on along the minus strand of NZ_JADPKQ010000417.1, from coordinate 21,597 downwards.
GATCAGTGCGTCCGGATCCTGGGCGCGACGGGCGCCGGCGCGGGCCACCGCCTGAACATGCATTTCGCCGAGGTCCGGATGGCGGCCTACGCCGACGGCACTAACGAGATGCTGCTCGACCGGGTCGGCCGCGGCATGTCCGCGACGTATCCCAAATCAATCCCGTAGCAAACACGGCGGACGAAACGATGCGCAACGTAGTGGTTGAGGACGCGGCGGCCGCCGTGGAAGGCATCAAGGACGGCGACACCGTCATGATGGGCGGATTCGGCGGAGCAGGTCTTCCGCTCGGAGTGGTCAAGGCGGTGCTCGACCGGGGTGTGCGCGACCTGACGCTGATATCGAACAACGCCGGCTCCACGGAGGACGATCTGTCGCTGTGGTTCGAAGCCAGGATCGTTCGCAAGATCGTCTGCTCCTATCCGCGGAGCGCTAAGCAGTTCGCCGAACAATATCGTGCAGGCACCGTCGAGCTCGAGCTGGTTCCGCAGGGCACCTTGGTGGAGCGCATCCGGGCGGGCGGCGCCGGGATCGGCGGCTTCCTTTCTCCCGTCGGCGTCGGAACGGTGTTCGCGGACGGCAAGGAGAAGATCGTCGTCGACGGACGCGAATTCATTCTTGAGCTACCGCTTCGTGCAGATTTCGCTTTCGTCAAAGGTCATCTCGCCGACACGCTCGGCAACGTCACCTACAACAAGACGGCGCGCAACCACTGCGCGGTCATGGCGACCGCCGGCCGGACAGTGGCCGTGGAGGTCGATCGCGTGGTCGAGGTCGGCGATTTGGATCCGGAAGCCATCGTCACTCCCTGCATCTTCGTCGATCGCGTTTTCGCAAGGAGCTCCCAATGACGCCGCTTTCACGCGACGCGCTGGCGCGCATGGTCGCACTTCATTTGCCGCAGGAAGGGTTCGTCAATCTCGGTATCGGCGCCCCGACGCACGTCGCTGACTACCTACCGGAGGGGTCGGGCGTGATCCTTCACAGCGAGAACGGCGTCCTCAACGTGGGTCCGAAGCCGGCGGCGGGCGAAGAGGACTGGAATCTCATCAATGCGGGGAAGATGCCCATCTCGCTCCGGACCGGCGGTTCGTACTTCGACTCCAGCCTCTCGTTCGCGATGATGCGAGGCGGTCATCTCGACGTCGCCGTGCTCGGAGCCTTTCAGGTGTCCAAGGACGGTGATCTCGCCAACTGGACGACCGGTGACAACGGGTCGCCGCCCGGCATCGGCGGAGCCATCGATCTGGCGGTCGGCGCCAAGTCGATCTGGGTGATGATGGACCACTCCACGAAGGATGGCCGCTCCCGCATCGTGGAGCGATGCGGGTATCCACTCACCGCACGCAGAGTGGTGACCCGCATCTTCACCAGCCTCGCCATCATCGACGTGGCCGAGGGAGGACTGGCGGTCCGAGCGCTGCTCGACGGCCTCGCGATCGGGGCGCTGCGAGATCGGACGGAGGCGCCACTGCGCGTCATGGGCGATCCCCTGACCATCAGGCAGGACGGGAGCGTCGCATGAGCTATCGCGTCGCCGAACTCGTCGTGGACAGCCTCGTCGCCCATGAGGTCGACCGGGCTTTCGGTGTGCCGGGGGAGAGCTTCCTGGCCCTGCTGGACGCACTGCGCGATCGAAACGATTTCGACCTGGTGACCTGCCGCCACGAGGGTAGCGCGAGCCTCGCGGCCGTAGCCGACGCCAAGCTCACCGGCCGCGCCGGCGTCGTGATGGCGAGTCGTGGTCCGGGCGCCTTCAACGCCGCGCTTGGACTGCACGTCGCGGCGCAGGAGGCGATTCCGCTGGTGATGCTGGTCGGTCAAGTCGACCGTCCGAACCTTGCGCGCGACGCCGTGCAGGAGATCGACTGTGGTCGTTCGTTCAATGGCGTGCTGAAGTGGTCCGTGCGTCTGAACTCGGCGGATCTCGTTCCTGAGATGATGGCCCGTGCGTTCGTGGTGGCCCAAGCCGGAACGCCCGGTCCCGTCGCCATCGAACTGCCGGAAGATCTCCTTGAGGATACGGCCGAGGGATTTGCGGCCACGGCCAACGGGGCCGTGCGTCCTGAGCCGGGCGCTGCGGCCATCGAACAGGCGAGGGCGGCATTGACGGCGGCGGAGCGGCCGATCCTGCTGGTCGGCGGCGAATGCCGGACGGCATCGTTCCGCGAAGATCTGGTCGCGTTTTCCGAGAAATGGAACGTGCCGGTCGTCACCATGAACAAGATGCAGGACCAATTCCCGAACTCTCACCCGCTGTGGGCCGGTCAGTTCGGGTTCTTCACGTCTCAGCCTCATGTGAAACTGCTCGAACGCGCCGACCTCGTCGTTGCCGTCGGAACACGTCTGGGCGATCTGTCCTCGCTTGGCTTCGCATTTCCGAGACAGGCCGAGCCGCGCCAGCCGCTCGTCCACGTCTATCCGGATCCCGATACGATCGGAAAGCGCGTCCGGACCGACGTCGCGGTCGTATCCGGATCGCACGCGTTCGTGTCGGCCATGCTTGCCGCGCCCGCGACGGCGCGGGACCGCACCGAGTGGTTCCACGCGGCTGCCGCGGCGCGGACGGCCACGCATGGTTGGCCTCGGTTCGGCGTACCATCGGCGGACGTCTTCGGTCACGCGGTGGCGGCCATCGCCGCGCACTTCAGGCCCGATGGCATCGTCACGACTGACTCCGGCAATTTCGCCGGATGGGTCCATCGCATCTTCAGCCTCGAGCCGACCGCGCGGCTGCTCGGCTCGGCTTGCGGGGCGATGGGCAGTGGGGTCCCGTCCGGGCTCGCTGCCAGCCTTCGCTTTCCGGGGCGGCAAGTGGTCGCCTTCTGCGGAGACGGCGGCTTCCTGATGACGGGCAATGAGCTTGCGACGGCCGTCGCCAGAGGCGCGAACCTCAAGATCGTCGTATCCAATAACCGGTCCTACGGGACCATCCGGTCGCACCAGGAGCGGGCCTTTCCCGATCGTCCGTACGGCACGGATCTGTCGAATCCCGACTTTGCCGCTTTGGCACGCGCCTTCGGCGCGACGGGCTTCGTCATCGAGGACGCGGAACGTGCCCCGGGGACGGTCGCGGAGGCGATGACGACCAAAGGACCGGTCGTCATCGAGGTGCGATCGGACGTGCGCCAGACGCTCGACAAATCGCTCGCCGCCTCACGTTGAAACCAGTTCGGATTAAGGCCCAGGGAGAAAACACGATGGACGCGATCGCAATCGATGAGCCCGAGGTCACGATGTCTTGGCAGGGCGTCGTTCGCTTCTTGCACAAGACCCCGCGCGCCTTTTTGCCGATGCGCTCGTTTCCCTCGCTCAAGCTGGTCGCTGGACGCGGTATCGAGGGCGATCGATATTTCGTCGGCCACGAAACAGGATTCTACTCGCACAAGCCGGAGGAGGGACGGCAGGTCACCCTGTTCGAGATGGAGACGCTCGAGGCCCTGCAACGCGACCACAAGATCGAGTTGCTGCCCGAGGAACATCGCCGCAACGTGACCGTCGAAGGCGTCCCGCTGAATCATCTCGTCGGCCGTCGCTTCCGGCTCGGAGAAGCGATTGTCGAGGCGACCCGCCTTTCGACGCCGTGCCGGCACATCGAGGAGATACTCGGCAAGTCGGTCTTCGATCCGTTGATCAACCGGTCGGGGCTGAACTGCAAGATCATCGCGGGAGGCACGCTGCGCGTCGGCGACGCCGTGAGGCCGATCTAGATGGCGAAGGCGATAAAGACGGTCTCCACCGTTGTCTCGAAAGTCGAGGATCTCGGCAACGACACCAAGCGCTTCACGCTGGTCGACCAGGACGATTGGGAACTGCCACCTTTTAGGCCCGGGGCGCACATCGACGTTCACCTGGGCCAGGGTCTCGTCCGGACCTATTCGCTCTGCAATGAGCCGGACGACGATCGGCGCTACGTGATCGCAGTGAAGCGCGAACGCGAAGGCCGCGGCGGCTCGCACTTCCTGCACGACCGCGTGGAGGTGGGACAGCCCATTTCGGTCTCGCTGCCGCGCGGCGGGATCGCACTGGACCGGGAGGGAACGAACGTATTCCTCGCAGGAGGCATCGGCGTGACCCCGTTCATCTCCGCAATTCGGCATCTCGAGCGCCGAGGGCGCTCGAACTATGTGCTGCATTGGACCAGCCGCGGGCGGCCGGTCCTGCCCGACATGATCGTGCCGGCGATCGAAGCGGGCCGCGTCCGCCTGTACGACACGACCAGGCAGGCCAAGCCCGTCGTCGCCGCGATCGTCGGGGAATTCACCGGATCTGGTCTGGCGGCCTGCTGCGGACCCGCCCCGATGCTGAAGGCATTCGAAGATGCCGTTTCGGCTTGGCCGGAAGAGCGAAAGCACATCGAGATGTTCACGCCGCCGAAGGTCTCCGCCAAAAGCGACGTGCCTCCCTACGAACTTTATCTGTCGGCGAGCAAGAAGCGGGCGACCGTCACGCCGGATGTGGGTCTTCTCGGGACGCTGGATGCGCTCGGCGTCGACGTACCCGTGTCCTGCGGCGGCGGCATCTGTGGTGCTTGCCGCACACGCTGGACCGAGGGGCCGCCCATCCATCGCGATCGCGTGCTTTCGCCCGCCGAGCGGCAGAATGAACTCATCGTCTGCGTGGGCGACTGCGCCGGACAGAGACTGGTGCTGGATCTCTGATCGGTCGGAGAGCCCTTTCTACGGTTTGAATTGTCGCTGGTTTGGTGCGAGATCGATGCAGGCAATAACTTCGGAAAGATCCGAGCGCAATGACACTCAACCTCAAATTCCTCCGCGTGCAGAGCGGCATGACGCTGGAGCAGCTTGCCGCCGATTCCGGTCTGACCCGCAGCTATCTTTCCAAGCTCGAACGCGGGCTTTCCTCTCCGTCGATAGGCTCCGCGCTCAAGATCGCCGAGGCGCTCGGAACGACCTTAGACCACTTTTACGGCCAACCCGACGACCACGACCCGATCACGATCGTCCGCGCGAAGAACGGGAAGGCGGGCGACGTCGACACTCACCTGTCGCTTGTCGCGGGACTGGCTCCCGAACGTACGATGCGCGCCTTCATCGTGCGGCCGACCAAGACAGCGAAACGCGGTCGCATCATGAGCCACCACGAAGGTGAGGAGATCTTGTTCATCCTCACCGGCCGGATCGAACTCGTCATCGGAAAGCGCAAGGAGACCCTGAATCCCGGCGATTGCATCCAGTTCGATTCCACGATCCCGCACAAGCTGATCCAGGTGTCTTCCGAACCGGCATCGGCGCTCGTCGTGATAGCGACCAAGACCGCATAGAGGTGCCAAGAATGCCGATCATGCTACGAAAGAAGGACTTTTACGCCGGGCTGCTCATGGTGCTGCTAGGCGCCGGTATCGGTCTCAACTCGGCTACCTATTCGCTCGGGACCTTCGCGCACATCGGACCGGGCATGTTTCCGTTCATGCTCGGCGTGATGATGGTTATCGTCGGAGGCTTGATCTTCGTCACCGGGTTGGCGACGCCTCTCGAAGAGGGAGAGCGCATATTGCCTGCCGCAATGGAGTGGCGCGGCTGGGCCTGCATCCTCGCGGGACCGCTGATGTTCATCCTTTTCGGCGTCTATTTCGGCATGGCCGCGGCCACCTTCATGTGCGTCTTCGTCTCCGCGCTCGGCGACAGAACCGCCACCGTGAGAGGTTCGGCCGTCCTGGCTGTGGTCGTCACGGTCGCCGGCTGCCTTCTCTTTTCCTACGTGCTGAAGGTTCCTTTCCCGCTGTACCGTTGGGGGTTCTAGATGTTCGCGAGCGCGCTTTCCGATCTCTGGTACGGCTTCGGCGTCGCCTTCGAGCCACAGAATTTCATGTGGTGTTTCGTCGGCGTTCTGGTCGGCAACATGGTGGGCGTTCTGCCGGGAATGGGGCCGCTCGCCACGATCTCGGTGCTGCTGCCGCTGACGTTCGGCATCAAGCCGGTCGGCGCGATCATGATGCTGTCAGGCGTGTTTTATGGAGCGCAATACGGCGGCGCGATTTGTTCGATCCTGCTCAACCTGCCGTGCCATCCGCCGCACGCGGTGACGTGCCTCGACGGGTTTCCGCTGACGAAGCAGGGCCGCGGCGGCGCGGCGCTCGGCATCACGGTCCTATCGTCGTTCGTCGGCGCTTCCTGGGGCATCCTGGAAATGATCTTTCTGGCTCCGGTGCTGGTGAAAGTCGCGCTGGAGTTCGGTCCAACTGAAATATGCTCGCTGATGCTTCTGGGCCTGCTCGCCGGTTCCACGCTGGCGAAAGGCTCGCCGCTCAAAGGCATCGCGATGACGTTGCTGGGCCTGTTTCTAGGAATCGTGGGAACGGATGTCGAGACCGGCTCGGAGCGCTTCACGTTCGGCATCCCGAATCTCCTTGACGGCATCGAACTCGTCGGACTCGCTCTCGGTCTATTTGGTATCGCCGAGTTCATGAAGAGCGTGAACCAATACTCCGAGGTGAACACGCGCTATTCGAACGTCGGCCTGCGCGATCTGCGCCCATCACGCGACGAACTCCGCCGCTCGATTCCCGCGATGTTGCGCGGCACCATCATCGGGAGCCTTTGCTCGCTCATTCCGGGAACGGGACCAACGATCGCTTCCTTTATCTCCTACGCGGCCGAGAAAAAGGTTTCGAAAACGCCGGAGAAGTTTGGCACCGGCATGATCGAAGGCGTCGCCTGTCCAGAGGCATCGACGCATTCGTCGGTACAGGGCGACTTCATCCCGACTATGAGCCTTGGCATTCCCGGGGACGCAGTCATGGCTCTGATCCTGGGTGCGCTGATGATTCAGGGCATCGTACCCGGTCCCCAACTGATCAAAGAGCACCCCGACATCTTCTGGGGCCTGATCGCGAGCTTCTGGATCGGCAATGTCATGCTGGTCTTGCTCAACGTCCCGCTGATCGGGCTGTGGGTGAAGCTCCTGATGATTCCCTACAAATATCTCTATCCAAGCGCGCTGTTCTTCGTCGCGATCGGCGTCTACTCGACCAACAACGACATGTTCCAGGTCGGCGAGACCGTCATCGTCGGGTTGATCGGCTATCTACTCCTGCTGCTCGATTTCCACCCGGCCTCGATCCTGCTCGGCTTCGTCCTGGGGCCACGCCTGGAAGAGAATTTCCGCCGTTCGCTGCTGGTCTCGCGCGGTGACGCCATGATTTTCGTCGAGCGGCCGATCAGCGCGTTCTTTCTGTTCCTTTGCGTGACGCTTCTGGCGGCACAGGTCTACTTGCGCTTGCGCAAGCCGAAGGTCCTTGCGGCGCTCGACGTCGCAGAGGGGAACGGCGTCGCGACCGCCCGACCCGCGGAGTGAGCTTTTAATCGGCCAAGGGCCGGTTGCTTCGCGGCCCAGTAAAGAGGAGAGACGGTCCAGGCAACAAGAGCTCCAAGGCAAGAAGTATTTCGACGAACGCGCCACCCGCGAGATGGCGCAGAATCGGCACGCCAGCAAACGCACGGTGCAGGGTAGCCTCGCCTACCCTGGGCGGATACTGGCCATGCGTGCGCGTTCGGCATTGCGGGCTTTCTGGCGGAGGGACGATCTGCGGGCTTGTCGGTGACGCCGCCGTACGATCTAGTCGGGTGTCAGGCCATGGGGCTCGCTGGGATCGAACTGTCGGATTGCCCCGTAGACGAGGCTGCAGTGCTCTTTCCTCCGCCATGGCCGGTGTCGACGTCGCCCGAACGCTCGTCGCAGCCCTGTGCTGTGGAATGATGGAGGCCTTGCTCGATTGCGCGCTGGCGGCCACGAACGGCCGGACCGACTTTGGTTCGAAAACCATCGATTTTCAGGGCTGCAATGGCTGCTGGTGACGTCGCGACGGACCTTCACGCCGCGCGGCTGTTGTTCTCTGCTGCGGCATCCAAGCTCGATCGCGGTGAGCGCGCTAGAGTTGACGCCGCCCACGCGAAAAAGTTCGCCACGAGAGCCGCAATGAACGGCATCATACAGTGTATGCAATCGATTGGCGCGAGAGCGCTTTTGACCCAGACGCCGATAGCGCGTCACGTGACCGCGGCAAAGACGGCCCAATATCTGGACGGAACGACCGAAATTCAGCATGTCGTGATCTCTCGCTCACTGAAGAGTAGAGTGAGGGACCAGCAGGGAGCGGACGATGTCAGAAATAGACAACGAGAGGTTCACGAATGATCCGCGCTCGCTTTTTCGCTCCAATCTCGATGAGCTTGAACAAAGGATAAAGACGGCTTGCGTGCGGGCAGGCCGTCGCCGCTCGGAAGTTCGACTGTTGCCCGTTAGCAAGACGGTGCCAACCGTCGTCATCCGTATCGCGTCCGAACTCGGCCTCTCTAACTTTGGGGAAAACAAGGTTCAGGAAGCCGAGGGCAAGGCTCGAGATCTCGCCGATCTGTCGCTGAACTGGAGTATCATCGGCCACCTCCAGACAAACAAAGTGAATTCGATGATCAAATTCGCCAGCGAGTTTCACGCGCTGGACAGCATACGATTGGCCGATGCGCTCCAGACCCGGCTCGGCGCCGAAAGTAGACGTCTCGACGTATTCGTCCAGGTCAACACCTCCGGTGAGGTGAGCAAATACGGTCTCTCGCCGAACGAAGTGGGTGACTTTGTGCGTCGGCTTCCCGACTATCCGGCCCTGATTCCTCGCGGCTTTATGACTCTCGCAATCTTCAGTCGTGACGCCGACAAGGTTCGCGGGTGTTTCAAGTTGCTGCGGCAGTTGCGAGACGCGCTACGCGATAGGATATCGCCGCGACTTAACCTGCTCTCTATGGGTATGACAAGCGACTTCGAGATGGCAATCGAAGAGGGGGCTGACGTCATTAGAGTTGGCCAGGCCATTTTTGGGCCGCGACCGACGAAAGACGGACAGTACTGGCCCGGGCTCCTTCGAGGGAACGAAGGATCGTCTTAATATATAGTGCTTCGCGCGGCGCTAAAACGCGAGCGCGGCCTCCCTTGAAACGGTCCGCCGCTCCATGAGCAGAATCCGAGCACAATGGGTGCGACGACGATCAATCCGGAGATGGCAACCCGGTAAGGGGAAGCCCGCTTGCGGGGCTTCAGCGCAGCCGTAAGCTGGGTCCCACAGGGGCGACGCCAATTCTCGCTCGGTGAGCGGCTGGAAAATAGCCCGGAAATCTCCTGAAATTCGGTGAGCGAAAGGGACCAAAACGGTCTTTTGCGAAGAATCGCGCCGCACGTGCTGCGGAATTGGCCAGGAGCGGCTTGCGAGCGCGCTTAAATGGAACCTGCTGCTCTCCCTGGCCGAGGCAGAATTTTTTTGTCTCCGCTGGTCGAGCCGCGTCCTGGACGAGACAAGCAGCTATCGAGGAAATCTTGAGCGGCCAAGGCTTTGACGATGCAACGGGGCGCGCGGAACGGGCGCGCGCGCCAGCATGGAAGCTGCCTTCGAAGACGCCATGTTACAGATTTTGACAACTTCTCGCCGGTCGCGGCGGGTCTGCTCGATCCCGGCGATCACAACGTTGTCGCTGCGGCCGCCAAGACGCAAGCCGCAATGATCATAACGGAAAACCTTAAGGACTTTCCGGCTAGAATTCTTTCCGACCTGAACATGGAGGCGAAATCCGCCGAAGCTTTCATTGCGGATACTATTGCACTCGACGACACTCGCGACGTTGCAGCCATTCGGCGTATGCGCAAATGGTTCTCTAGTCGATTCGACCGCGACGCTCGCAACCTGACGATTCAGTAATAAGATTCTGACACATGTCCGAACTCACGGTGCAATACCTCGTGCTCGAACCTTGCGATCCGGCCCGGAACATGGCCCGTTTCTATGTGCTCACGATCGAGCCAACCCTGTTTGGCGACACTGCATTGCTGCGGGAATGGGTCGCCTCGGCCAGCGGCCGCCGGCGACTCGATCTGTTCGTTGGGCCCGGGTGCAGGGCCGCCGAGGCGCTCGAGGCTTGGCTCGTGCGTAAAGCCCGTCGTGGGCTACTTCCGGCGAAGCCCCACAGCTGCAGTGAGCGGTTCCGTCCACCGCAACAGCAAAGTCGCCAGCAAAGCTGAAGCTTATGCGAATCAAGTCATACGCGGACGCTCGAGCCTGCGTTTCAACCTACTGATGGACAATTTGCTTCTCAGAAGGATCTTGAGGGGTAACACCGTCGTTGGCGTGCAGTACAGCCACGGACATTTCCGCCGACCTTCACGTCGACGCCGGCGTCCTTGGCGGTCTTCTCGACCGCTGCGGTGCCGCCGAGAACGATCAGGTCCGCCAGCGAGACCTTCTTCACGCCGTCTCCAATCGTTGTTCATTCCCGAATAACACATGGTGATCCCAGGCGGCGCTATTCAAAGGCAGACGCGGCCGCCGCGGGTCAAGCGGGTGAACTCGCTCCAGCACTTGAGCATGTTGTCCATCGCCTTAACCTCCATCACCTTCGCCGCTGGCGCCCACGTCTTCTCGATGATCCGCGCCTTATCATCTTGCCACCAGCGCCGCCGCCGCTCCAACCCGTCCCAACCCGGCCGCCTGACGAGCTCAATGCGAGACCTAAGGTCAGCAGCTTCACAGTATACGTTGCAAACAGGCTTGCCTTCTCCGGCCGCTATTGATCAACGCTCTGCCCTCTTGCCTAACCACCCGAATGCTTCCTCATTGAGAAATGCAAGGCTTTCTCATCAGAGTAGGTAGGTGCTCGCTTCAGGTTGTTGCCGCATGCTTTCACCATCTCGCCAGACACCATTCATAACGATAGGACGCGTGCAGCAATGAAGACTTTGCTCAATCCCTCGCACGTCTCGCGCTGCCGTCAACTGTATGAGGACGCTGCCGCCCAAAACGGCATTAATGTTTCGATCGGATGATACGACTTCAACGAGTACGTCTCGATTTTGTCAGCATCTTCGCCAATGAGGGCTTCATCATTCGCCTCATCGGTGTGCTCGTGCTGAGCAGAACGATGGATGGGCCGTCCAGCGGGCACGCAACATACCTGGAAACCGTCGCCCCGTTGAGCGACGATCCGACCGTCAGCCTCCCTGCTATCGCCAGGCAACCGGCCGGCTCTTTCCGATGAATCGCGATCCGCCAGTTACATTGCGGGGTGCGATACCAATTTGCAGTCAATCAGCTGTGCTACCCTCCACTCCTTGGCAGCAGTGGCAATCATCTTCCGCGAGATCACGCTCATCTCGATCTCTTCAATTCGGCGATGCGTCCTGATGCATGAAGATCAGGCGTGCCGGATGTTGCTTTGCCGCGAACAGCTGATCATTAGTGATGAGCCCGGTCTCGACGAGGGTGTCCAGAACCAGGTTTGCACGCTCACGCGCATTCGGAAGAGCAACATGCGAAGGTAGATCTAGTGGCGCATTTATCAGGCCGGCAAGCAGGGCTGCTTCGCCAAGTTCGATATCCTGAACCTGCTTGTGGAAATAACTCTGCGCAGCTTCACTGACGCCGAAGATGCCGCCTCCGATCTGCACACGGTTTAGGTAGATCTTCAGGATTTCATCCTTGCTGAGCCGCCATTCGAGCCAAATTGCGACAAGCGCCTCCTGAATCCTGACCTCCAAAGTTGGTTCATCTGAGGGAATAGAATTCTCGCAACCTGCTGGGTAATGGACGAGCGCACGGCCTTTGTGCCCGGACCGGCATGCAATGAGAGCGCGATCGCGGTAAGGTCAATGCCGAAATGGTTATAGAAGCGGCGATCCCCGGTTGCCAACGTCGCCTTGACTAGGACGTCCGGAAGCTCCTTCACTGAAATCGAGCTGTACGTCGCGCAAGCGCTGGTCAGACCCGTGCGGCATTCCGGCAGACAGAGTGTGGGATCGGCGCCCTCGCTCCAATCCTGATCACCTGTTTTCTGAAAAACGGGGTTTGCCACGATCATTGACAGTATGAGCTGATGAGCCCGAATGTTAAGGCCTCCGAAAGCGGATCGACGATCGTACAGCGCAAAGATCGGCGAACAAGCCTCGCACCGCGCATAAGCTCCGTTAGCATGCAGGCAATCGAATAGACACGCCTGGCTCCAGCCATCATACGATCTTGGATTGGCGTTCTTCTTCGCGGTATCATCTGACTCACTTGCGTTTCAAATTATTTGAACTTGGCGCGTCGAAACGCGTGCCGCTTGCGGCACGCCGCTCCGTTCGGACGTCCCCACCAAAAAAAGCATCTGTCGTAGTTCTGGAGCCGCGACACGCCGCAGCACAACGTAAGAACTCGCGCATCAGCTGCACCTTGCCGAGGGGGCCGGCAGCGAATTCTGCAGGTGAGAGGTGAACCCGCGTGAATTGTTTAGCCCTCGCGGGTTATTGTCGAGCGCTTCTGGTCCGCAAGATCTGGTTCTGGTTGCCAGCAGGCGGGTTGCTCGAGCGAGTTGCGCGACGGCGCATGACTGCTGCAGCTCTCTGCGGAGTGGGCCGTAGCCATATGCAGCCGCGCGCGCTCTCGTCGGCTGCGAAAACGCCGAGTACGGACGCCGTAGCCAGCCCCACCGGCGGCGACAATCGAAAGGACAATAAGAGCTGCCACCATCATCTCAAGCGCGCCTCGCAGATCCTCAATGTGCCGCGCCTGCACCTTGAGGCCGGAATGTGTCTCGGTTCGGAGAATCGAACCGCTAGTTAGTACAACTTGACGCTAGGTACGATTCAAGTCTGTTAAGGGCCAGCTCTCGATTCAGTCAGGTGTCGGTTCGTGTAAGTTGTGATCATTCAGCGTAGTGGGCCTGCGCAATTCTCTTGCACCACGAACTTGCATGACGGCGGCGTAACGACCGCAACCGGTGCTTAAATGGCGCAAATCATGCTCCCCGCTTCGATATAAGCATAAGCGTGCAGCAACTAGGCCTTCATTGGGAAGTTGCAAAAACAACGCCAACGCGCGAGTTCATAAGAAGTGCAATTGTCAACCCACATCAAGATCGTCCCGATTTAACCGATTTGGCGAGGAGCCCACATGCAGCGTCTTTTGTCCGACAAGAAATTCGCCTGGTGCCGAGGCATTCGACCAGTCCGGGTTAATCCGCCTGCAGCGCGCAGCCCGCGCGTCTGGCCCAACCTTTGCTGTAGTGATGGACCCACTGTAGATCTGCATGAAGCTGACCACCGACTTTCAGGGGCGCGGTCCGGCACGGTCTCACTGTGCGGTCGACCGCGCTTTCGATCTGGGAGGAGAGCTGCTCTAACGTTGGGATATGATGACGAAGAGGCCATCGATGCAGAGTTCTCTAGTCGTCGCGCCGGAGACGAGTTGCAGATTGATAGTAGTGGGCATTCGCCGCGCATTTAAGCGGCGCGATCCCAGATAGGAGAGGTATGGATCGGATCGCTTGGGGTAAAGGCTTGCCAGAGCCCAACACGCAATTGTCTCATCTCGGTCGCGCGCCGGCTGAACACGCCGGGATGGTCAATGTTCCTGTCTATCGAGGTTCCACGATCGTTTCGGAAACCCTCGAAGAGTGGGATAGGCGCAAGCAGAATCCAGTGACGAACTACGGACGATTCGGCTCACCGCTGTCTCGCGCTCTCGAGGCTGCCATTTGTGAACTGGAAGGCGGGTATCGTTCGATCTTGTTCCCTTCGGGTCTCTCTGCGTGCTCCCACGCGCTTCTCGGGATCCTGAAGGCCGGGGATCATGTTTTGATCTGCGATAACGTCTATGAACCGGTGAGGATGTTCGCGAACCAGGTTCTAACTAGATTTAAGGTCAAGGTGGAGTACTTCCATCCCACACAACCTTCGGATCTACTCGCGAAGATTGGGACAAAAACGCGAGCTGTGTACCTGGAGTCCCCGGGGTCCATGACGTTTGAGGTACAGGATCTGCCCGTGCTGTGCGCGATCGCACATCAATCGGGTGCGCTCGTGCTCATGGACAATACTTGGGCGACGCCGCTCTATTTCAAACCCTTTCTCCATGGCGTCGACATCTCGATCCATGCCGCGACCAAGTATATCGTTGGTCATTCCGACGCCCTTCTGGGCATTGCTACCGCTAACAAGGAAGCGTGGCCGCTCCTGCAGCCAAGCGCTCATCATTTCGGGGAGATTGCTGGGCCAGATGACATCTATTTAGCTCTTCGTGGACTGCGCACACTAGCCGTTCGCATGAGGCAGCATTACGAAAATGGCCTGAAGCTGGCTCAAAGCCTGGAAGACCACCCGGCAGTGGGCCAGGTTCTACACCCTGCGCTCCCAAACCATCCCGGCTACAATATTTGGAAGCGGGATTTCTTGGGTGCAAGTGGCCTGTTCGGCGTCGTTCTGAAGCCTATGTCCAAGGCCCAGCTTTCGGTTTTCTTCCAGAAACTGCGCCTTTTTGGAATCGGATTGTCGTGGGGTGGGTACGAAAGCCTTGTGCTGCCTGTCGATGATCCTCCACGAACGGAAGCAATGGTTTCATTTGATGGACCGTTGATTCGTATTCACGCCGGCATGGAGGGGCCGAGTGATCTCATTGCGGACATGCATCAGGCGCTGCGAGCCGCCTGCGAACACTGCGTGAGCGACGCTGCTTACCAGGATGAGAGCAGAGACGGGTGATTTCAAGGGCAGTATTGATGGCGCGGAGGAGGCCGATAAAAGCGACGCTTGGGCGCTATCGAGCAGAGATCAGTAGCGCAGACAGTCGCGAGTACTGGGCATGTTGGCCGACGCGGCCGATGATCTACCATTTGTAAAGCGGATTTATGGCCGTGCATCTCCGAGGTGGAGCACCAGCCCCGTGCAGGAAGACCATGCGCACGGCTTCTGTCTGTCAATGTGCGTGAGCACAACGCCTATGACGTGCGATCAGTTGGATGTCATTTAAGCCGCAGGTGCCATTGCCGTATTCGGATGATTCGTTCGCCCAAACATGTCCGGGTGCTTTTGAACACGAGCGCTTGGCAATACGCGATCGCGCAACCGGGGATCTCCGGCGTTCCGTTCGGTACGGCGCGACCGCCATGGCAAACGGGTATCGCAGCGGATGCATGCCATTTCTGCGTCTAATTGCCTCTGCGCCCTATGACGCGGGCGCTGGGTCTACGCTAGCTCGGCTGGCCCCCGGAGCAAAGGCGGGAGGCTGACCAACGCGTAAACGATCGTTCGCGTCTTGCCGATGCAACATATATTCTTCAGCGAGCGCCAACAAGGTTGTCTCTCTTGCGACGAATGTCCGAATTCTAGCAGTGAACGTTGCGTCCCCAGTTCTCCAGCACTCGTGCTTTTGCGGCACTTGCGCCTCAGCTGGTACGACATTTGCTGGACGCTTCAGGTCCGCCTCCTCCCGAAGAAGCGCATGCACATTGTTCTCTATCGAGCAACTATCTGATCTGAGGCAACTCGATTGCAGCTCATGATGAGAAGTATGATTGTCGCGTTCGGTCGAGCACTTCGCAAGCAAGAGGAGGCTGAAGTGGCGCAGGGCCCCTGCCCAAATCGATCCACTCAAAAGACGCAGCACCGGTTTGCCTAAGTCGGTGGCGGGAGGCACCAAATGGACCTATTTTGCTTCATCGAATGCGCAAAACAGAGTCGATCTCCCGAGGTGTTGTTCGATCTGCTTGTGAGCTGTTCGAGCGAACAGGGCTTCAGTCAAGTCGCTTACGGGGCGCTGACGGACGCGGAGCCGACCCGCCGGCCAGAGTATCTGCCAGCCGCGGTGACAGTGAACTTTCCTTCCGCGTGGTGCGAGCGCTATGCTGAACGCCGATACAATGCCATCGATCCCGTGGTTCGGCGTACGACGATGCAGTCGGCGCCGTTTCTATGGGATCAACTCGCTCACAAATATCAATTGCAGCCCGGCGAAATGCGTGTGTTGAACGAGGCCAAAGAGGCCGGTCTGAAGCATGGCGTAACCGTACCACTGTTCGGACCATTTGGACAGCTATCTGTCGCATCCTTTGCATCCAGGTTCGACGATGTCGACCCTGAGTGTCGCCTCAGTCGTCTCAACGCATTGGCCTGGCAGTTTCATCATGCATTTGCAGAGATCGCGCCGTCATCGGAGGGCAGATGCCACATGCAAGTGGCCCTATCCGAACGAGAAAAGGATTGCCTCCGCTGGGTGGAAGAGGGGAAATCATCCTGGGAAATCGGAGTCATCCTGAGAGTCAGCGAGAATACGGTGAACTTTCACCTGAAGAACGCGATGCGAAAGCTAGAGACGAACAGCCGTACCCATTGCGTTGCCAAGGCGATTCGCCTCGGTCTTATCTGACGTTTCGGCGCCGCTGCCGCGTATTGACCTATGCCGAACTCACGAGCGAGCTGACCAGCGTGACAATATGACAATAGCAGCGAGGACACGTTCAGCCCAAGGTGCAGAAGATGCTGTTGCCGCGAATAGCTGACAAGCCTGTCATCTCGATCGTCTTCGGGAGCATAGATGCGCATCCCGCCGAGGGGGGGCGTGTTTTCGATGCGGGAGAGATTCGCACGATTGCCTAAATCCGACGTGGACTGGCCATGACGGGAGAGCATTCGCCGCATCGATGACGCGCGTGCGATGACAGTGATCTTCGCAAGCGTGGTTGGTTGTGGATGCCGCCACTCGTCCAGTGTGGGAGCGGTTTTTGGGCTTGGATTGCGACAACCTAGTCGCCTGGGATAACGGTATTGCTTGATGCAGCAAGCCCGCCCTCGCAAAAACAAGCCCCGGCCATGGGCCGGGGCTTTCGATCCGCCGTTCGTACTGCTGATCAGTATTTCAGAAGAAACGGGCCGCCGAACTTATAGTTGAGCCGTGCAGTCACAAGATCGAAATCCTGGCGGATGCGATCGGTTCCGCCTGCGGGCGCCGGGAAGTGCACCGCTCCGGGCTGCATGAATAGGTGGTCGTACTCGAGGCTGACCGACCAGCTCGGCGCGAAACCGTACTCAATCCCAGCTCCCAATGCACCACCCCAAAGAATGTGGTCGCTCTTCCCAAGCTGCGCGCCCGTGAGGGTCGAGCTAATCTGATAGGTATTGCTCGTCACTGCGGCACCACCTTTGGCGTAAAATAATACGTTGTCCACGGCATAACCGATCTGCCCCGTTACCACGCCGAACGCATCAATCTTGGTCTGGTTAATATCCGCAAACGCGACGCTGTCATTCGAGCCAGTCAAATCAGCCCAGTTCCCCTCGCCTTCAACACCAAGGACGATCTGGCCCATCTGCCTTCGATAGCCGATCTGGCCACCCACAGTACCGCCGGTCGCATCATGGCAGCCCTCAGGCGTGCCGCCATTGAAGTCCCAGCAATTCGAGCTTGAGCCCAAGCCGCCGTTCATACCGACGTAGTAGCCGCTCCAGTCGTAGATCGTAGCCGCAACAGGCTGCGGAGCTTTGGCATAGAGAGGCTGGACGGGCTGCGCAGCCAGATCCGCGCCGAATGCGGGCGCCATCGCGCCAAGCGCCACAATGCTTACAGTCGCAAGCAACAAGTTCTTCATTTCTACTCTCATGTCTTGAGTGCCCCGAGCCTCGCGCGTCTTAACAACATCCGCGCGAATAGCTGTAACTGCATCGCAACATTTGCGCCGAAAGGAATGCTTGAACCGAACCCTGCGTCAGGTTGCGGCGTTGCGGATCATCTTCAACTGCCTCGCAATGCTCCTTCGCGTGCGAACGTAGATTGCGTAGGCGTGGGCGAAAAGCGGGCTGCTGATCTCAGCGGATGAAGCGCACCGCAAGCCACATGATGCCCAGCCACACCGCAACCGAAAAGAGCAAAGCGCTTTGCAACGTCCTTGCTCTTATCCTGTGACGCCATCGAAGTAGCTGCGATGAGCAACCGGTGAAGCGCCGACCCCGTACAACAGCTATCACTTCATCGTAATCTGCGAACCGGAAGTGAGAGCGATGCTTGCGAATATACGCCAGCCGCTCAGTGGGTGAGAGGCACTGTGCCCACACCTCCCATGCCTCATCATCAAAACACGCGCTATTCTCAAGGACCTCGGCGAGGCGCTCGTCAGGTTTCATGATGCACCCGCTGTACTGACTATCGCGGATCGAGTTCTAGGAGGGAAGCCTCACCTTCGAAACCTCTCAGTTTAGGTAGGCGAGTTCAGCGAATCGAACTCGGCCAGGAAGCATTTGTCACGGTCAATGCGGCGCTGATCCTGCGCGAGATGAAATTCGAAGTCGTGCGATGGCTCTGGATCTCGCTTCTCGCCCAGTGCAGATCGCCACGGGCATCGAAGCGGTGTAGATGCCGCAGGAGAGTGAAAGGTGCTCCGTGTCGATGTTGTCGCAATCGTGCTCGCCGTCGCATTCAGTTCAAGCGCTGGCTCGCGTGCCAGACATATCGTCTCCGCGGTGCGCACCAGCGCTGATTGAAACTCGGTCCGGCAATGGCTTCCGCGCATGCTAAGATCACGCAAATGTACGTTGCAAGGTCCAGGGCCGGTTGCGAATCCACCGCCGCCGACTCGATCATCCGTGAACGGCCGACTCGCAGTCTTCACCGTCAGTGTCTCGGGTCAAATCGGCAATCAGTCACACGTTACACCGCGCCGTTGGGACTGACTCCACGCGAGCACGCGCGTGGCCTCCACGCTGCCTTGCGATTCTGTGCTCTACGAACTGACGACGGTGGGCGTTCGCCCTCGTGTGGCATCGGCAATTTCGAGCTTGAGCAAGGCCGAATGCAGCGTTAGGAACCACGGCGTGCGGGAACTCGGAGCGGCGGCGGAGCAGAATTGCCGGAATGAAAGTAAGCGCCATAGAGCCGGGCGTGCTCACGTCGCTTGCGGGAACGCCAGCTGCGCATAGCATATCCTAATCCAAAGCCGCCGAAGAAGATCATAGTGAGAAAAAGCAGCGGTGTCGTCATCTCGATGTCTAAACCGGAGGATTGCTTTGATGTGTTACGTCACACTCCCGCCCTCGGTCGTTGACTAGTTGGTCGACGCGAGGCGGCGGATGCCTGGTTCCTACAACGTGACGCTACGTACGATTCAAGTCCCTTCGGCTACTATAGCGCGACATATGTGGAACGGCCCCGCGGCCAAGTGCTTTTTTAGACATTTTGTCCTCCAAGAACGGTGCGGTCATATGTCCGGCCTTTCAGCGCGGTCGTGGACCGCTGGCCTCGATGAAATTCGCGATGCGAGGGGCTGATCAATCTGACGCGCTTTAAGCGCATTGTCGCGCCGGCCTCTCTCGCCTCGGGATTTCCTCCCGTGGGGTCATCGTCTAATTATGCACCTCGCCTCTGTCCGGCTACGTGCCGGGCAGTCTGTTCTGGTCGTCGTTCGGCTCAGGCACGTGCTGCGCCGCTTGCCACGCCAGTATTTCGATAGCTTCCGCCCTTGGTGAGGAGCGCCCAGATGATCCTCGCGATCTTGTTGGCAAGCGCGACCGCGACTACCTTGAAAGGCCGTCGCGCCAAAAGCGCGATTAGCCACCGCGGCGCTTTCTCGTTGCCCTTCACGCGTCGCAAGACCGACGTCGCGCCACAAACAAGCAGCGAGCGGAGCGTTGGATTCCCCATTTTCGATATGCCGCCGAGCCGTTCCTTGCCACCGCTAGAATGGGGCTTTGGCGTCAGTCCCAGCCAGGCGGCGAAGTGACGGCCGGATTTGAATCCTTCGGGATCCGGGACCAGCGCTTTGACGGAAGCCGCCGTGATCGCTCCAACGCCCGGAATTGTGATCAGGCGCCGCATGTCCTCGTCACGCTTCACCTCGCCGACGTTACCTCGTTCGAGCTTATCGATCTGGCGCGTCAACGCCTGGATCTGATCGGCGATTTCAGCCAAAGCCAAACGGGCGACTTTTGGCAGGCAAACGTCCTCTTCGTCCCGCACGATCTCGATCAACTCTGCTACTTTCGCCGTGCCGGTGGCGGCTATAATGCCCAACTCCGACAAATGCCCGCGAAGCGCGTTGATCGCCTGAGTTTGCTGGCGGAGTAAAAGAGCGCGCGTCTTCAGCACTATGGCCGCCGCCTGCTGATCGGCCGATTTGATCGGAACGAAACGCATGGTCTTGCGGGTCACAGCTTCGCTGATCGCCTCGGCGTCGGCAGCGTCCGTCTTGCCCCGTTTCACGAACGGCTTTACGTAAACCGGCGGGATCAAGCGCACGTCGTGACCGAGCGCCGCAATCGCGCGCGCCCAATAATGGGCACCGCCGCACGCCTCCAAGCCGACCAGACACGGCGGAAGCTTTTCGAAAAAGCGCAGCACCTCGGTCCGACGCAGTTTTCGATTGAAGATCGGCGCGCCCTCGGCGTCGGCGCCGTGTATTTGAAAAACGTTCTTGGCCAAATCCAGGCCGATGGTGCTAATCTGATTCACGGAACGGCTCCCTACCTTGTGGCGTTGCTAGCAACGACCCACGTTTTAGCACTTTGATGCTGTCGGTAACGGGGCCGTTCCACACCATCAATCTGGATGGGACGCACTTCCATCCTGATTGCCGCGCCGCAAGCTACTCCCAGCCAAAATGTATTCTAACTTGAGGTGGCCTGCAGCAGCAGTGTGCGTGGAGCCAGGCGTAGGATGCAGATCCGCGGAGCGGCCCACGCCGTGATCGTCGCAGGAAAACGACATTCGTGATGGCTGCTACCTGCGGTCAGAGTGCTGCGCTTCTCTCGGCGGCATTGCCCCACCCGCCGGGGCAACAGAGAAGACTTTCGGTCGCAAAACGTGGACGAGACTAGCCGTCTCGCGGCGCAGTCGGAGTGCCGTTAGGACTTGGACTATTTGCGCGTCGCGGCGGCCGGCAGGTGGTCGCACTGCAGTGCAAGGGGTACCGTACTCATCCTTTGAGACCGAGGGCTTGAATACACGGTTCTTGCCTTGACGATGCCGGAGAAGTGGTCCTGCCACCTGTCCCGCGGCCTGCCTGCTGACGAGACGAAACTGTTGGGAAAAGCAGGCTGCCTGCATACCAATCGCTGGGCGATCTCGAAAGGACCGCAGTTCTCAAAACCAGGACGATGTCTTCTTATTACCCGATCGAGTGATCTAACCTACGCCTTATGCAGAATTCCGCCAGGTGCTAAGCGGAACCTCGATTTGATTAGACGAGTAAGAGTTGAACGTCTGATCGAGCAAATCGCCAAGAACGCAGGCGCCATGAGTCGGGTCGGACTTGGCTTCACGTGTCGTTCCCCGAGCTAGAACAAGTTTGGCGATTTGCGTACGATTGGCGATAGTACGGCGATCTGGCGGTAAATCTGCGACTGCCTGGTCGAAAATGTTAGCTAGGATGCGGAGGTCTTCTGGATAGAAGAGGTCACCGTATTGTTTCGCCGGGACTGTTCGCCTGCTGGGCCTGCTGGCGCTCGCCTCGCCTATTGCGCCGAGTTCCAGCTTCGTCGCGACCAGTTCGCTTGTGAGTTCGTCGAGCAGCTTGACCGCTCCAAGCGCGAATTTGTCCTGGCAGATCAGTTGAGCAACGACCTCCAATTGTAGAGCAATGCGGTGCTCAAGGTGCTGAATGCGCGACGTGCAAACAATCTCCTTCGGCTTGTCGGTTGTCGGGCCCGGGCACAAAAGCTTGCCATGCGTTCCATTTCCGTCGGGCAAATCGGCTGGTCTGCGCGAGAGCCAGTCGCTGTTGCTCAAGGTACAGAGCGCATAGGCTTTCATCGGGAGCAGGAGGAAGATGTTGATCGGGGTGTGGAGCGAGAAGCCGA
>NZ_JADPKQ010000085.1:0-48301 GCF_023074015.1 Bradyrhizobium sp. 142 | reverse complement strand
TAACGCGGAGCTCGCGCGGATTGTCCGACAGATCCGCGCCCGCTGGCCGCTCACGCGCATCGTGCTGCGGGCGGACTCGGGCTTTGCGCGCGAGGCGCTAATGGTGTGGTGCGAGGAGAACCGCGTCGACTATCTGTTCGGGCTCGCCCGCAACACACGCCTGGTCGCCATGATCGCAGATGAGCTTGCCACGGCCCGCGCTGCGGCCGAGAAGACCGGCCGCCCGGCGCGCCGCTTCAAGGACTTCTAGTGGAGCACGCTCGACACCTGGAGTCGTCGGCGCCGTGTCGTTGCCAAGGCGGAGTGGACGCAAGGCGAGGCCAATCCGCGCTTCGTCGTCACCTCGCTCAAGCGGGCCGAGGCGGGCGCGCGGCAGCTCTATGAGGACATCTACTGCGCCCGCGGCGACATGGAGAACCGGATCAAGGAATGCCAGCTCGATCTCTACGCCGACCGGACCTCCGCGGCGACCATGCGCGCCAACCAACTGCGGCTGTGGTTCGCCTCGATGGCCTATGTGCTGATCTGTGCGTTGCGGCGCATCGGCCTTGCCGAAACCACCTTTGCAGACGCCACCTGCGGCACCATCCGTCTCAAGCTCCTGAAGATCGGCGCACTGGTGCGCATCAGCGTCCGCCGCATCAGGATCGCCATGGCCTCGGCCTGCCCAGCCGCCCAGCCGTGGGGACACGCGGCTCGTCGCCTGGCCGAAGCTGCCAAGGCTCGCGCCTCGCCAGCCTGACACGCGAAGCTGCGACGCGCCCAATCGGCGGCATCCACCAATGGCCCACCGGAGACACTCAAAACCAAATCCCCAGCCGCGCCTTCAGCGCCACGGCTCCTCGTCGCCTTCGCCAGATCCTCCTATCACCGTCCCAGAGCAATTGGTCGTGTGAGAAATACGGGCTAACCCACCAAGACCAGTGCGAGCAGGCCTGATCCTAGCAACGCGACGCCGGCCACGGTTACGGCCAGAAAAGCGAGCGATGTGAATTCTTCGCGCATGGACGTTTAACCCAACCTCACCACGCCCCGACCATCACCAAAGTGGCGATGCTCAACAGCGAGCAACAGAGGATGATTGCTGGAGCGACGAAAGCCTGATGCCACCGCATTGTTCCCTCTCCCAACCAGAACAGTCGCAGCGATAGCTAGCTCGGCGATGTTTTCCCGTGACTTCGTGGTCGCAGGAAAGCGGCTTCAATCCGAAGGTCGATTGTTTCGTTCCGCGCGGCTGACGAAGTCTCTTCACGGGTTTGCGAGCGGAAAATTCAACACCGCACTCCGGACACCCGGGAGTGACAGCTCGCCTCGGACAACGCGAACCGCAGCGAGGGCGGCTAATTTGCAGGAGTTCAAAACAATGCGGCGCCCAGAGCCTGTCTGTAGATCATTGCGGCCACAAGTGAGAGCAGTAAGCCCGCTCCCGAGAAGATCATGAGTACTTTTACGGTTTCAACGTCAACGTTGGTTCTCGTCGCGCGGGATATCGCCTTTGCCAATGCAGCCATCATCGCCAGCTCCGAAGCAAGCCGCGCGGAAGCGAGGCCTTACGTCATCTAGCGTGACCGCGCGCGTTTGCGTGTGAAGCAGATTACAGGTGATGTTGCGGCAGCCGCGTGCCCGATCAGGTGGTTGGCGGGGTAACCGCAGAGATCTCGATCCCCTCACGGGAGGTCTTTTCACTTGGAGCTGGATCTCGGATTTTGTTGCGCTTCACGATCAGACGATGCCGGGCTGCCTATGGCATCGAGCGATGCTCGTTATTTCCCCATCTTCGTGAAATCGACGATTTCGCTGCCAAGACGTGCGTCCGCCGTGTTGATCGAATACACCTCCGACATGTGACTATGTTGCGGCAACATGACCGCACGTATGCATCCGCTCGCCCGCTCGCAACTTGCGCGCTTCAACAAGTCGAATTGCTGCACGAAGCCGGCGGGGTCGAGCTCTGCGGCTACCGTCATCAGCGGTATGGTCGTCATCCGCAAACCCGGCAGTGAGGACTGCTCGGCGTAGCGAGCGGGATCGGCACCGTAGTAGACGCGGTAATCGCTGACCGAGGTCGCCGGCATATCGTATATGCCCGATATAAGGATCGCCCCGGCAAGGCCGCCAGCCTTCACCTTATACCTTATGCAGTTCGGGGCGGGACACATAGTCAGCGACGTGCGCGGCGCCAGTCGAATGGCCCATCAGATAGATGCGCGCCGGATCGCCACCGCGTGTCGCGATTTGATCTGAGACCCACTGAACCGCTGCGGCCACGTCTTCGGCGCCTGCCGGCCAGATGGCCTGTGGCGCGAGGCGATACGTGGTGTTGACGCCGATGTAGCCATTCTTGACCGCCCACAGCATGATGTTGTCGTTGAACGGCCCGCCCGGGATGCGCCTGTTGCCTCGCACGAAGCCGCCGCCATGCACAAAGATCAGGACGGGGCGAGGGGACGAAGCCGCCGCTGGCATGAAGATGTCGAGCAGATTGCGATCGGCAGCGCCGTACTTGGCGTCGCGCTCGACCTTGACGTCCCTGTAGGGCTCCTGCTCCTGCAACGGCTTGTAGAGCTGGCTGGTTTGCGGCGGATCGATGACACGACCGATTTCCTGCAACTTGGCCGCGATCTCGGCAGGCATTGGGCTTTGCTGGGCGTCCGCGGCCTCGGCCGCGGCGACAACAAACCAAACGGCAAGTACTGACTTTGACAACGCCATTGCTGAAATCCATTTTCCTCTTATTCGATCATCATGACTGATCGCGAGTCCAATTGGTACCGCTCCTGGGTTGCGGCATCACGCGATCGGCTCGCAAAAACTTTAGGCTTTAGGTGCGCGGAAAGGCATGTTCTAAGACAAGAACGTGCATCGCCACGCGTGGATTGCGTGATTGCAAAGGCTCCAGTCCGGTTGGCTTCTTCGGGAGCGGGCCGATGACGTTTGTGCGACACGCTACGAGATATTGTCGTGATTGATTGCCGCTAATTCGACCATTTGGAGCCAGATCATGATGAGCAAGTTCTTTGTTGCGGGCGCCTTTGCGCTCGTATCCATGCCAGCAGTGATTGCTCAGCAGCAATACGGCAACGCGATAGAGGCTCGCACAATGCTGGAAAGGGTTGTCGCCGGCATCAAGGCAGATCCCGGCGAGACGATCTCCCAGATCAACAAGGGCGACCCAAAGTTCAGTGACAGGGATTTGTACCCCACATGTGCTGGCCCGGACGGCAAAATGGTTGCAAACCCGAATCCGGCGCGCCTGGGCATTGTTCAAAAGGATAGCAAGGACGCCTCAGGCAAGCCCTACGGTGAGGAATTGGCCAGGGCCCAGGAAGGCGTTGTGTCCGAAGTCAGCTTTCTGTCGCCGCGTCCCGGCGCGGACAAGACACCCGTCCAGAAGACCGCGTTTGTTACAAAAGTCTCGGGCTACATCTGCCTGGTCGGGTACGCGCCCTGATGGCGTTCAAGCGCGCAGGCTTGCGGGCCGTTGCGCCGGCGTGGCCCCGGTTGGGGCGAAGCGTAATCGCGGATCATAGCGTCGCCTGCAGTCAGATCCGATGCAGAAGCAGAGATCTCCGCATTTCGCTCGGAAAGCAGTGTTGAAACCGCTCACCGAAATACAGGGATTGGACCACAAGCGGTCTATTCGATGACTGCGTTGGCGCGCGCGAGCAGCGACGTCGGCACGGTTATACCGAGCGTATTGGCGGTCTTGAGGTTGACGATCAGCTGAAGCGCCGTGGATTGTATCACCGGCAGATCAGCCGGCTTCTCACCCTTCAGGATCCTGCCGGTGTAAACGCCGGCCAGACGGTACACATCTTCGACACTCCCGCCATAGCTCACCAGCCCTCCGGCCTCGGCGTACTCACGTCGATCGAAAATCGTGGAAATTGCGTAGCGTTTCGTCAGATCGACGAGTTGAGCGCGCCGGCTGAATAGAAACGCATCGGTGTCGACCAGAAGAGCACTCGTCCGTCGTTCAGCAAGTTGTGCAAGGGCCGCATCGATTTCGCTTTCAGTTGATGCGCTCACTGTCTCGAGCTGCAGTCCGATCGCGCGAGCCGCGGCTTCCAGCGCCCTGGACTGCGTCTTTGCATTCGGATTGACGGGATTGACGAGCGCGGCAACAACGCTCGCGGTCGGGACGAGCTCGTGGAGCAACTCCAGCCGCTTTGAAACCACCTCCACATTCAACGTGACCGCACCCGTCACATTGCCACCCGGCCGGTCCAGGCTGGCAACAAGGCCCAGCTCGACCGGATCGCTGCTGGTGGTAAAGACGACGGGAATTCGCGTCGTCGCTTTCTTTGCGACAAGGTTCGCAGGGGTGCTTGTCGCGACGATAACGGCCACGCGGCGGTCGATCAGATCAGCCGCCAATGCTTGCAAACGCTCGTAGTGGCCCTCCGCCCATCGGTACTCGATCGCGACGTTCTGGCCCTCAATGTAGCCGGTTTCGGCCAGGCCACTGCGAAATGCTGCGACGAAGTGGCCATATCCCTGCGGCGATGTCCCATTGATAAATCCAATAACCGGTGTCGTCGGATGCTGCGCCCACGCTGCAAGGGGCCATGCGGCAGCGGCGCTTCCGACTAACGAGACGAACTCGCGCCGCTTCATTGGATCATCCTTTTGGGAGTGCCTGTGGCGTTGGTACAGCACCCTGCGCTTATAAACCAGAGATGGAAATAGCTTTTACAGGGGAAGCTGCATCTTCGCCGTCCCGAGCAAGTCCGCTTCGAACGCGAGGTGACGTCTCGGCCGACCCAAGTCGGTGATCCCTTCAACCCTGGAGAGCATAGCTGACAGCTCCGAGACAAGCGGCGAATGCGGGGTTGTGTCTGCTGTTGAAATGCGAACTGAAAGAGGCGGGCGCTCACGCCGCGCTGCCATTCGGCTCCTGGGCATCGTGCCGGAATCGACGAACTCGGACGGTCCGTCGCCAGCCCGGGCCTGCCGTTACTTCATCGCCGAGCTGACGGAGTTGAACTTGTTGTTGAGGAGCGCGCTCCCCGTGTTGTTCACGATTGTAACGATGGCAAGTGCGATGCCGGCGGCGATCAAACCATACTCGATAGCGGTGGCACCATTTTCATCGGCAAGGAAAGACCTGAGCAAACGCATTGCCAACTCCTATTCATCCGATCGAATGTACGATTGCTTGGTTTTCGAAGTCGTATCGGTCGATTATAATTTGCGCGCTTCAAAAGAAACAGGTTCGGTCGAACTCGCCTGTTACATAGTGTGACACTCATTAAGTTAATGTTTCCTCGGCCGATCCAAATGGACCTAAATCGGCAAACCCTCACGAGATGATATCGTTTGCGCATACGCCGCGCCCTTGCGGCGGCGTTTCAGGGCGGGCGGCGCGACATCCGACCAGAGTCGCCGTCAGCATGATCGAGCCGTCGTGCTGAACATCACCGTGCCGCTTAACGGATTGTTGAGGCTGTTCGTCAACGGGTCGGCAAGGATACGGACATTGATATCAACTTTGGCTCTCATCCACGCCGGCCGTCCGCGTTCAGCGCCCGCAACATCGCGATGCGGGCAAACAACAGCCAGCCGCCGCCGGCCTCGGCTGCATTGATCAAGGTCTCGATGGCGGTCTGCCAGTGCGCCTCATGCTGCGCGTCCTCGGGTAGTTGCATGACGTAGTCGGCCGCCTGCTGAAGCGTGAGCAGCTTGCGCCCGTTGCGAAGGGGGACGGGATCGTCGAACGGCATCGACCAGGGCATGTCAGGCCGGCCGCTCCGTCAATGATGTCACGACGCGCTTTGCCCCGAGCCGTTGCCGCTATCCGGCCTTCTTGGTCCGCGCCGGCTTGTCGGCCTTCTTCGGTGTTTCTCTGGGCCCTTGCTTGGCCGCGGCGGCTTCCTTGCCCTTGCCGGCGATCGGCAACAGCATCTCGCGC
The DNA here is from genome assembly GCF_023074015.1 of Bradyrhizobium sp. 142. Lineage (NCBI taxonomy): Bacteria > Pseudomonadati > Pseudomonadota > Alphaproteobacteria > Hyphomicrobiales > Nitrobacteraceae > Bradyrhizobium > Bradyrhizobium sp. 142. The sequence continues at coordinate 42,390 of NZ_JADPKQ010000085.1, read as the reverse complement.
TGGCCTTCGACGCGCTTCTTCGGCTTCTTGCCCTTGGCGGTCTCTTTGGCGACCTTCGCTGCTGGAGTTTCGCCCTTCTCGCTCGCGAGACTCTTCTTCAGCGCGTCCATCAGGTTGATGACGTTGCCGCCGGTCTTCGGCGCAGCCTTGGCTGCGATCGGGGCGCCGCTGCGCTTCTTGTTGATGAGATCGATCAGCGCAGTCTCGTAGTGATCCTCGAACAGCTCGGGCTCGAACGCGCCGGACTTCTTCTCCACGATGTGCTTGGCGAGATCGAGCATGTCTTTTGTCAGCTTCACGTCCTGGATGTCATCGAAATATTCCTTCTCGCTGCGCACCTCGTAGGGGTAGCGCAGCAGCGTGCCCATCAGGCCGCTATCGAGCGGCTCCAGCGCGATGATGTGCTCGCGATTGGTCAGCACCACGCGGCCGATCGCCACCTTGTTCATGCTGCGGATGGTCTCGCGGATCACCGCATAGGCGTCGTGGCCGACCTTGCCGTCCGGCACCAGATAATAGGGGCGGATCAGATAGCGGTTGTCGATATCGGTCTTCGGCACGAACTCGTCGATCTCGATCGTGTGGGTCGAATCCAGCGCGATTTCGTCGAGCTCGTCCTTGCTGACCTCGATATAGGTGTCGGTGTCGACCTTGTAGCCCTTGACGATGTCCTCGGAGGTCACCTCGTCACCGGTCTCGGCATCGACCTTGAGGTACTTGATCCGGTGTCCCGTCTTGCGGTTGATCTGGTTGAACGAGACCTTCTCGGTATCCGAAGTGGCCGGATAGAGCGCGACCGGGCAGGTCACGAGCGACAAACGCAGAAAACCCTTCCAATTGGCGCGGGGGGCCATGGCTACTCCAAAACGCAACAGGGACAACGCACAAGGATACCATCGGGGAACTGCGAATCATAGCAAGCGCCGGGATGGAATCTTGCAACGGCGTTAACCGCCGGCCGCGGCATCCGTTGCCTCTTCCGCAATGCGCGCACTCCGCAGGGCTGTCTCCGGAACATCGCTCCGGATCGTGCGTTGCCCCGGCAGTTATTTTGCCGCGAGACGTCGCGGCAATCTGACGCGATAGCCTGAGATTGAGGTCACCATGGCAACCACGCGAGAGCAACGTCAGATCGTCGAAACGCCGACCGAGGCGCGCCAGGGTGAACCGGGACCTTCGGTGGCGGCGTTGCTTGCCATCTCGACGGGCCTCGCGATCCTGATCCTCGCCGTCGTCTGGTTCGTGTTCTTCCGGACCTGACGGCCAAGTCTCCAGGCCAAGTCTCCGACTAGGTCCCGAGCCAGGTCGACGTTCGGACCTTCCGACTCGCCGCGCAACGCGGCACATTACGCCCGCCATGCCCCCGATCTGGTGAGGGGCCCGGCGGGCGCAGTCGGTTCGGCGTGCGAATAGTATATGTCCAAAAAGTAACGTAAGCCGGTTCCCCGCGTTCATATTCAGTTCACGCCGGAATTGCTCATCTCTGGCGGTCTATCATGCGGCCTATTCTTGCAGCCTTTGGAGAGAAGCGTGCGCCTGCTCGTTGTGGAGGATGACCCCGATCTCAATCGCCAGCTCACCAAGGCGCTGACCGACGCCGGCTATGTCGTCGATCGCGCATTCGACGGGGAGGAGGGGCATTATCTCGGCGAGAACGAGCCGTATGACGCCGTGGTGCTCGATATCGGCCTGCCGAAGAAGGACGGCATCTCGGTGCTGGAGGCCTGGCGGCGCAATGGCCGCACCATGCCGGTCCTGATCCTCACCGCGCGCGACCGCTGGAGCGACAAGGTCCAGGGGTTCGACGCCGGCGCCGACGATTACGTCGCAAAGCCGTTCCATCTGGAGGAGGTGCTGGCGCGCATCCGCGCCCTGCTGCGCCGTTCGACCGGCCATGCCCAAAGCGAGCTCAGCTGCGGCCCGGTCACGCTCGACACCAGGACCGGCCGGGTCAGCGTCTCCGGCAACCCCGTGAAGATGACCTCGCACGAATATCGGCTTCTGGCCTACCTGATGCACCATTCGGGGCGCGTCGTCTCCCGCACCGAACTGGTCGAGCATCTCTATGACCAGGACTTCGATCGCGACTCCAACACCATCGAGGTCTTTGTCGGCCGCATCCGCAAGAAGCTCGACGTTGACATCATCCAGACCGTCCGTGGCCTCGGCTATCTCCTGACCCCGCCGGCAGCGCCCGGCGCTTGAGGCGTTGGGGCTTGACGGGCGGCCGGACACGGGGCCTTGGTCGGGTGATGATGGCCGACGACCCGACATCCTGCGCCCCCCGGGATCCTTCCGATGCCCGCTAGCTCGCTTGCGAACCGGCTGTTCCTGTCGGCGACCGCGTGGCTCGTGGTGATCCTGGCCATCACCGGCGTCGTGCTGTCCTCGGTCTACAAGAACGCCACCGAGCGCGCCTTCGACCGCCGGCTCAACCTCTATCTGCGCACGCTGATCGCCGAGGTCGCCACCCCCGACGAGCCGCCGGACCGCCAGTTCCAGTCGCTGGGCGAGCCCCTGTTCGAATTGCCGCTGTCCGGCTGGTATTGGCAGATCACGCGGACCGACACCGAAAAACCGGAGGTGCGCTCGTCGCGCTCGCTCTGGGACAAGAAGCTGCCGAAGCTGGAGGAGCAAGGCACCGAGCTCACCGCCGCCGGCATCCGGTTGGCCTATGTCGATGGGCCCGAGGGCCAGAATCTGCGGATGGTGGAGCGGCCGGTCGATCTCGGCAGCGACGGCAAATATCTCGTCAGCGTCGCGGGTGACGATACCGAGATTTTCGATGAGACGCGCAGCTTCGACTATTATCTCGGCGGGACCTTCATCGCGCTTGGCATCGTGCTGCTGCTGACCACGGTGTTCCAGGTCCGCTTCGGCCTTGCGCCGCTCAAGCGCATCTCAGAATCGATTGCCGACATCCGCTCCGGGCGAGCCGAGCGGCTCGAGGGCGAATTCCCGGTCGAGATCGCGCCCCTGGCGCGCGAGACCAACGCGCTGATCGACGCCAACCGCGAAATCGTCGAGCGAGCCCGCACCCATGTTGGCAATCTCGCCCATGCGATCAAGACGCCGCTCTCGGTCATCGTCAACGAGGCCGGCATACACGCGGCCGATCCGTTCGCGGCCAAGGTCATGGAACAGGCCGATGTGATGCGCGATCAGGTCGCCCATCATCTGGAGCGCGCGCGCATCGCCGCGCGGGTCTCGGTCGTCGCGACCGTCACGGAGGTTGCGCCCGCCATCGAGGCGCTGCGGCGGACGATGGAGAAGATCCATCGCGACCGCGGCATCGTCGTCGGGGCCAGCGCCGATCCGTCCGCAAAGTTCCGCGGCGAGCGGCAGGACCTGGAGGAGATGGTCGGCAATCTCGTCGACAATGCCTGCAAATGGGCCGCTTCGCACGTCTTCATCGAGGTTTTGGTGGAGGCGCCGCACCAGGCCGGCGCCGGGCCGCGCTTGCGGATCGTCGTCGATGATGACGGACGCGGCCTGTCGGAGGCCGAGCGCGCCCAGGTCTGGCGGCGCGGCCAGCGGCTCGACGAGTCCAAGCCCGGCTCCGGGCTCGGCCTGTCCATCGTGGTCGACCTCGCGGCACTTTATGGCGGCAACCTCACGCTCGGGAGCGCTCCGATCGGCGGGTTGCGGGCAGAACTTGTCCTCCCCGGAATATAATCCTCTGTTTCTACACGCTTATTTGGCCTGCAGGTCGAAACCGGTGGGATTCAGCGCAGCTTCCTCAACGGCTTCTTAAGGCGAGCGCCCCTATGATCGGCCCGGACGCATCCCTCGTCCGCCACTTCACAGTGCACTAGCCGGGCGTATGAGCCAGACATCGATCGAGCGGCTGAGAGAATATCTCGCGCAGCTCCCGCCGCAGTCGCAGGCGCTGCTGATGCGGGAGTTCGAGCGCGCGCTGGAACGCGGCCAGGAAACCGCTGTGGCGACCCTCGTGCTCGAGCAGCTGCGCAAGATCGTGCGCAAAACGGAGACCGAGGAGGCCCCGCCACCGCGCACCGACGATCTGTCGCGACTTCTGTTCCAGGTGCTGGAACCATTCCTGGTCGAGGCGGGCGCCCCGATCCGGGTCGGACAGATCCGCCGCGCCTCGCTCCAGCCGATCTGGCAATGGCTCGGCCGCGACGGCGCCCCGGACAAGGTGAATGAATTCGAGGCCGCGCTCGCGCGGATGCCGGCGGACAGTGCGGGGCAGGTCGAAGCGCTGGCGCAGAAGCTCCAGGCCGTGGCTGCGGACGCCATCTTTGCCCTGACCGGGCCGGGCGGTGGCGACAAATCGCGCGCGCTCGCCCGCGTCGGTGCTCCCAACGTGATCGAGGATCTCTATTCGATCGGAGCCGTGCTCGCCGTGCGCGAGGCCATTGCCACCCTGAACGAAAAGCTGCCGCGCTTCCTGCGCGCCTTCGGCGATTCCCAGATTGTCTCGGTGACTTCAGCGCTCAACATTCCCGTGCTCCAGACGCCGCAGATGCTGCCCTTCACGCTTTCCATGGTGGTGCAGCGGATGACCGCACCCTGGCAGATCATCCGCCTCGCCATCAAGATTGCCGCATCCGACGACGAAATCCGCGTCGCGGCCACGCCCTATGGCGTGGCGGTCACCATCGCCCTGCACGATCTGTCCTGCGTTGCCGCAATCCTGCGCATGGACATCAAGCGCGGTCATTTCGACAATGTCGCCGGCAATCTCAAGGCGCTGCACGACGGCGTGCGCGGCCTGCGTACCGAGCTCGATCTGCGCAACGATTCCGCCTGGGGCAAGCAGTTGACCGCGATCCGGGCCGACATCTCCAACGCGCTGCAATCGGAGATCGACAGCGTTCCCGGCCGCGTTCGCCGCATCCTGCGTCAGCGCGCCGAGAAGGACATTCCGCCGGGGGCGCGGATCGACAGCACCGAGGTGGAGGAAACCGCGGCGTTGATCGACTTTGTCGCGACCTGCCGCAACTACGCCAGCGAACTTGCCATCAACGAGGTGACGCTGCGCACCTATTCCGACCTCCAGCAATATGTGGAACGCTCGACCGAGCAGCTGGTGCAGTCGCTTCGCGCTGCCGATCACAAGGTCCGCGCCTACCGGCAGCAGCAGGTGCAGGCCGCGATCCGCTTCTGCGAGGTGCTGTTCGGCGATGATTACGCCTCGCTGATGAGTCGCGCTGCGGAGAATGCGCTGACCGGCGAGCGTAAATCGTCGCGCGCGAGCTGATACAAGCGCATATTTTCGTGGTCACAATTTCTGGTTGACGGTGCCGGTGCCGGGCCCTACGGTCGCCGTGCAAGTCCGGGGAATTTCTATCTGTGGGCGCATGAAAGCACTTATCAGCTTCGTTGAAATCGAGAACCGCGTCATCTTGGCGAAGTACCAGAGATTGATGGTCAGGGCGAAGGTGGTGCTGGTCGAGAAGGGGAGCGGTCGGCAGTTGCCGGAGACCGCTACAACGATCGCTTCACCAGTTCCAGTTGGCGCGCTGCGCATCAGGTTGCCGGATGCGATCGAGCCGGGAACGTACTTCCTGAAGGCCATCAACGGGCATGGCGAGGACGCCGCCCGGAGTGTAGACTTCGAGATACACTAAGCCGTTGGATTCCCACGACTTCAAGACGGCATCCGGTCGCGGAAGATTGACAATTGTCAATTGCCGCATCGTCCTGCCGTGGTGTAAAGCCACCTGTGGGCGCGGCTCGCGCGCTGCCGGAAGTTTGCCTGATGACGCTATGGTTCGTGTTCGCGCTGATGACGGTCGCGGCGATCTTCGCCGTGCTTTGGCCGCTCGGCCGTCGCGCGCGCGCGCAGAGTCGAGGCTCTGAAGGTCAAGGCTCTGAAGGTCAAGACACTGAGAATCGGGGCAGCGAGGTCGCGGTCTACAAGGACCAATTGACCGAGATCGAGCGCGATCTCGGTGCAGGCCTGATTGCGGCGCCGGAAGCCGAGGCTGCACGCGTCGAGATCAGCCGCAGGCTGCTCGCCGCCGCCGCCCATGAGCCCGCGCCAGTACCGAAGTCGAGTCTCAAATGGCGCCGTGCCGCGGCTGTACTGGCGCTCGTCGGGCTGCCGCTCGTTGCGATCGGCGTCTACATGCCGCTCGGTTCGCCCAAGCTTCAGGACTTTCCGCTGGCGCAGCGCGGGTCCGGATCCGGCATGGCGCGGTCACTCGAAACTCTCGTTGTGCAGGTCGAGCAGCATCTGGAAAAGAATCCGACCGATGGGCGCGGCTGGAACGTGCTCGGGCCGGTTCTGGAGCGACTCGGCCGTTTCGACGATGCGGCGCGCGCCTACCGGAACTCGCTGACCTACAACGGCGAGAGCGCCGAACGAAGGGCCAACCTCGGCGAGGCGCTGTCGGCTGCCGCCGGCGGCGTGGTGACCGCCGAGGCCAAGACCGAATTCGAACGCGCGCGCGCGCTGGACTCCGACGATCCCAAGGCGAATTATTTCCTCGGGCTCGCCGCCGAGCAGGACGGCCGTAAGGACGATGCGGCCACCATCTGGCGCGCGCTGCTTGCGAAAGCGCCGGCGGATGCGCCGTGGCGTCCCGTGGTGCAATCCGCGCTGGCGCGGGTCGGCGGCAGTGGCGGCGCGCTGCCGGCACTGTCGGACGAGTCGATCACAGCCTCCAGGGATATGAGCGAGGGCGATCGCGGCGCGATGGTGCGCGGCATGGTCGAGCGCCTGGCCATGCGGTTGAAGCAGAACGGCGACGATGTCGAGGGCTGGCTGCGCCTGGTGCGCGCCTATCTCGTGATGGGCGATCGCGACAAGGCAATGGGCGCCTCGACCGACGCCCGTCAGGCGATCGCCAACGACGCCGAGCGCTTGCGCCAGCTCAACGAAGGTCTCAAGACGCTCGGGCTCGACGGATGACGATGTCTGGACGAGACTCGCGAACAACGGATACGCCATGACCCGCAAGCAGCGACGTATGACCATCATCGGCGGCTCGCTCGCCGTGCTGGCGCTGGCGGCCGCGCTCGTGCTCAACGCCCTGCGCGACTCCATCGTGTTCTTCTCCACCCCGACCATGGTGGCGGAGAAACACGTCGAGTCCGGCAAGCGGTTTCGCCTCGGCGGCCTGGTACAGCCTGGCTCGCTCCAGCGCGGCGACAATCTCGCGGTGACGTTCGAAGTCGCCGACGGTGGCGCAAAGCTCCCCGTGGCCTACAAAGGCATCTTGCCCGATCTGTTCCGCGAAGGGCAGGGCGTCGTCGCCGAAGGCTCGCTCGATGCGCATGGTGTGTTCAAGGCCGACACCGTGCTCGCCAAGCACGACGAAACCTACATGCCCAAGGACGTCGCCGATGCCCTGAAGAAGCAGGGGCACTGGAAGGACGATTACGGAGCAAAACCTGCGGCCACGACCGCGCAAGGCAACCCGCAGGGAGCGGCACGGTGATCGCGGAATCCGGACATTATGCGCTGGTGCTTGCGCTTGGGCTGGCGCTGATCCAGTCGATCGTGCCGCTGATCGGTGCGCGCTTGCGCGATGTCGCCCTGATGAACGTGGCGCGCTCGGCCGCGTTGGCGCAGCTCCTGTTCGTTGGTGCCTCGTTCACAGCCCTCGTGATGCTGCACGTGAACTCGGATTTTTCCGTTGCCAACGTCTACGAGAACTCCCATTCCATGAAGCCCCTGATCTACAAGATCACCGGCGTGTGGGGAAACCATGAAGGCTCGATGCTGTTGTGGGTATCGATCCTGGCGCTGTTCGGCGGGCTGGTGGCGGCATTCGGCAACAATCTGCCGCTGTCGCTGCGCGCGCATGTGCTCGCTGTCCAGGCCTGGATCGCCAGCGCGTTCTATCTTTTCATCCTGGTGACCTCGAACCCGTTCCTGCGCATCGCCAATCCGCCGATCGAGGGACGCGATCTCAACCCGGTGCTACAGGACATCGGCCTCGCCGTGCATCCGCCGATGCTCTACCTCGGCTATGTCGGCTTTTCGATCTCGTTCTCCTTTGCGATCGCAGCGCTGATCGAGGGGCGGATCGATGCGGCCTGGGCGCGCTGGGTGCGGCCGTGGACGCTGGTCGCCTGGATATTCCTCACCCTCGGCATCGCCATGGGCTCCTACTGGGCCTATTACGAGCTCGGTTGGGGCGGCTGGTGGTTCTGGGATCCCGTCGAGAACGCCTCGCTGATGCCGTGGCTTGCCGGCACCGCGCTGCTGCATTCGGCGCTGGTGATGGAGAAGCGCAACGCCCTGAAGGTCTGGACGCTCCTGCTGTCTATCCTGACCTTCTCGCTGTCGCTGCTTGGCACCTTCCTGGTGCGCTCGGGCGTCATCACCTCGGTGCACGCCTTTGCCACCGATCCGACGCGCGGCGTGTTCATCCTCCTGATCCTCTGCCTGTTCATCGGCGGCAGCCTGTCGCTGTTCGCAGGGCGCGCGACCGCGTTGAAGCAAGGCGGCCTGTTCGCGCCGATCTCGCGCGAGGGCGCGCTGGTGCTGAACAATCTGCTGCTCACGGTGGCCTGCGCGGTCGTGCTGTTCGGCACGCTCTATCCGCTGGCGATGGAAGTGCTGGCCGATTTCAAGATGTCGGTCGGCGCGCCGTTCTACAACCTCACCTTCGTCCCGCTGTTCACCCTGCTGCTGCTCGCCGTGCCGTTCGGACCGATGCTGGCGTGGAAGCGCGGCGACCTGCTCGGCGTCACCCAGCGTCTGCTTGCGGCGGGTGTTGCCGGGCTCGTCGTGATCGCCATCGTCTGGGCCTGGACGCGTGGTGGCAGTGCGCTGGCGCCATTGGCAATTGGGCTTGGCGTCTTCGTCATCGCCGGCGCGATCACGGACCTCGCCGAACGGACCGGCCTGTTCCGCCTGCCGGTCGCAACGGCGCTGCACCGCGCCCGCGGCCTGCCGCGCTCGGCCTGGGGGACGGTATTCGCGCATACCGGCCTTGGCGTCGCGCTGATCGGGATCGTCTGCGAGACCACCTGGAACAGCGAATACATCGGGACGATGAGGCAGAACGAGGTCGCCCATATCGCCGGCTACGATCTGAAGCTGGACGGGCTGTTCCAGCGTCAGGGGCCGAACTACCGCGAGATGATTGCCGAGTTCAACGTCAGCCGTGACGGCGAGACGCTCAGCGTCATGACGCCGTCCAAGCGCAGCTTCACCACCCGCGGCTCCTCGACAACTGAGGCCGCGCTGCTGACGCGCGGCGCGAGCCAGCTCTACGTCTCGCTCGGCGACGCCACCGCCGAGGGCGCAATCGCCGTGCGCATCTATCACAAGCCGCTGGTGCTCCTGATCTGGTGGGGGCCGGTCCTGATGGCATTCGGTGGCGTCTTGTCGCTGTCAGACCGGCGCTTGCGGGTCGGCGCGCCAAAGCCGGCGCGGGCCAAGCAACGCCTTCAGCCGGCGGAGTGATCCGATGCGTCGGATGTGGCTCGTGATCATTGCGCTAACGCTGCTGTCGTGGCCGGCGGCCTATGCCGTGCAACCCGACGAGATCATGTCGGATCCCGCCAAGGAGGTCCGCGCGCGCGAATTGTCGCGCGAGCTGCGCTGCATGGTCTGCCAGAACCAGTCGATCGACGATTCCGACGCGCCGCTCGCGCGCGATTTGCGTCTCCTTGTGCGGGAGCGGATCACAGCCGGCGACAGCAATTCGCAAGTCCTCGACTTCCTGGTGGCGCGCTATGGCGAGTTCGTGCTGCTGAAGCCGCGCTTCGAGCGTCAGACCTTGCTGTTGTGGCTGCTTGCGCCGCTGCTGCTGGCCGGCGGCGGCCTGGCGCTGTGGCTGCAAATCCGGCGGCGCGCGCAGAGTGGTGCAGACGTCCCGGCCCCGCCGCTCACGCCGGACGAAGAGGCGCGGCTCGCCGCCTTGATGTCCGACGACGCCCCATCGCGCTAATTGCGACGCTCATTGCGCATCATACGCAGGCTGCGATGCGCAGCGCGGGCGCCCCGGCGCCCGTCGCCGGAACCTCGTTAAGTTCCCGCGGGATCACGGTTTTCGGGTTGCGATAAACTGCCGCATCCTCCGGGGCCTTCATTACGAAAGTTTAACCCCACCGCCAGCGCACGGTAAGGCGGGAGCCCCCATCTTCAGGTCCGTAAGGTGCTGCTATCCGGCACCAAAAGGAATTCAAGACCTTGGAGACCTCTGCATGACCGACCGTCCCGATCTTTCGAACCTTCCGTCCCACCGGCAGTCCGGCCGCTCGGTGTTCTCCGCACGCAAGATCGCGCTGATGGCCTCGGTTGTCGCTGGCCTCGGCGTCGCCGTCTATGGCTTCAGCCCCTCGACCTCGCCTGCCGACTTGTTCTCCAGCCCAGCGCATGCGCAGGTCAACAACGAGGTCCGAAAAGTCGAACGCCCCATCGGTTTCGCCGATATCGTCGAGCGCGTGAAGCCCTCCGTGATCTCCGTGAAGGTCAACATGAAGGAGAAGACCGCGAGCAACGACAGCGATGAGGATTCCTCGCCGTTCCAGCCGGGCTCGCCGATGGAGCGATTCTTCCGCCGCTTCGGCGGACCGGATGGCTTCCCGGGTCAGAAGGGCGGCCGCGGCCGCGTGGTCCAGGGCCAGGGCTCCGGGTTCTTCATCTCCGCTGACGGCTATGCCGTCACCAACAACCATGTGGTCGACGGCGCCGACAAGGTCGAGGTCACGACCGATGACGGCAAGACCTATACTGCGAAGGTGATCGGCACCGACCAGCGCACCGACGTGGCCCTGATCAAGGTCGAGGGCAGCTCGAACTTCCCGTTCGCCAAGCTTGCCGACGGCAAGCCGCGGATCGGCGACTGGGTGCTCGCGGTCGGCAATCCCTTTGGCCTCGGCGGCACCGTGACTGCGGGCATCGTCTCGGCCAGCGGCCGGGACATCGGCAACGGTCCATATGACGATTTCATCCAGATCGACGCGCCCGTGAACAAGGGCAATTCCGGCGGTCCGGCCTTCAACACCGAGGGCGAGGTGATGGGCGTCAACACCGCGATCTACTCGCCCTCCGGCGGCAGCGTCGGCATCGCGTTCTCGATTCCGGCCAGCACTGTCAAGAGCGTGGTGGCGCAGCTCAAGGACAAGGGCTCGGTCAGCCGCGGCTGGATCGGTGTGCAGATTCAGCCGGTGACATCCGATATCGCCGACAGCCTCGGCATGAAGAAGGCCGAAGGCGCGCTGGTTGCTGAACCGCAGGCGAATGGTCCGGCTGCCAAGGCCGGCATCGAGTCCGGCGACGTGATCACGGCGGTCAATGGCGAACCGGTCAAGGACGCCCGTGAGCTCGCCCGCACCATCGGCGGCTTGGCGCCCGGCGCGACCGTGAAGCTCAACGTGCTGCACAAGGGCCAGGACAAGGTCGTGAACCTGACGCTTGGCCAGCTGCCGAACACGGTCGAGGCCAAGTCCGACACCGATACGGACACCAACAAGGGTGCGAACCGCGGCACTGACGTGCCCAAGCTCGGCATGACAGTCGCGCCCGCAAATTCGGTGGCCGGCGCCGGCAAGGATGGCGTCGTGGTTACCGAAGTCGACCCGAAGAGCGCCGCGGCCGAACGCGGCTTCAAGGAGGGCGACGTGATTCTCGAAGTCGGCGGCAAGAGCGTGAGCACCGCCGGCGACGTCCGCGATGCGATCAACACGGCGCGGACCGACAACAAGAACAGCGTCCTGATGCGCGTGAAGAGCGGCGGCCAGTCGCGCTTCGTCGCCGTGCCCCTCGCCAAGGGCTAGGCCTCAGGAGGCTTACGTGATGAAGGGTGTCGCCGGCATCAGTCGCCCCCGCCGGCGGCGCCCTTCGGGGGAGCAACACAAAGTTTGCTTCCCCTGTCTACCTTCCGGTGGAATTACGCCCCCCTCCGTCGGAAGGCCTAGGGCGGTGAGGTCCCCCCAGCTTCACCGCCCGCCTTTTTCCCGATGCAAGATCGTCCCGCTCCGCTTGCATGCGATTGCCGCTCGCGCCATGTTCAGAGAAGGTTGACCTCCTTGACCGCCGCCGACCGCACAATGCGCCTCCTCATCATCGAAGACGACCGCGAATCCGCCGACTACCTCGTGAAGGCGTTTCGCGAGGTCGGCCACATTGCCGACCACGCCAGCGACGGCGAGGAAGGCCTCGCCATGGCCGAGAGCGGCGAATACGACGTGCTGGTGGTCGACCGCATGCTGCCCAAGCGCGACGGCCTGTCGCTGATCGGCGCGCTCCGCGACAAGGGCGAATCGACGCCGGTGCTGATTCTCTCCGCGCTCGGGCAGGTCGACGACCGTATCAAGGGCCTGCGTGCCGGCGGCGACGACTATCTGCCAAAACCGTATTCCTTCGCCGAGCTGCTGGCCCGCGTCGAGGTGCTGTCACGCCGCCGCGGCGGCCCAGCCGAGGACACGCTCTACCGGGTCGGCGATCTCGAGCTCGACCGGCTTTCCCATCGCGTCGCCCGCGGCAAGGATGAGCTGACGCTTCAGCCGCGCGAATTCCGCCTGCTCGAATACCTCATGAAGCATGCCGGCCAGGTGGTGACCCGTACCATGCTCCTGGAGAACGTCTGGGACTATCATTTCGATCCGCAGACCAACGTGATCGACGTGCACATTTCGCGGCTGCGCTCCAAGATCGACAAGGGTTTCGAGCGGCCGCTGCTGCACACGATCCGCGGCGCCGGGTACATGATCCGTGACGGCATTCGGTAAACTCGTCCGCACCACGGCGTTCCGGCTGACGCTGGTTTACCTGTTTCTGTTTGCGATTTTCGCGGCCTCGCTGCTGGGCTATTTCGCCTGGAATACGCGGCGGCTGATCACTGAAGAGATCACGCAGACGGTCAATGCCGAGACCTCGGAGATCAATGAGATCTACGGGCGCCGCGGCCTTGTCGGTCTCGTGCGCGCTATCGAGTATCGGGCGCTGCGGCCGGGCGCCAACCTTTATCTCGTGACCACGCCGACGGGGCAGGCGATTGCCGGCAATGTCGGCTCGCTGGCGCCCGGTGTGATGGCGACGCGCGGCTGGACCGAGACCGCATACCGGCGCATCGAGGACGCGGATGACCGCGACCATCGTGCGCTCGTGCGCGTCACCGAATTGGAGAACGGCTTCCGGCTTCTGATCGGCCGCGATCTCGCCGAGCGGCGACGGCTGTTCGGGATCGTCGCCAAGGCGGCGCAATGGTCGATCCTGATCGTGGTGGTGCTTGGTCTGGGCGGCGGCATCTTCGTCGCGCGCAGGGTATTGAGGCGCATCGACGCGATGTCCGGCACGGCGCATCGCATCATGACGGGCGATCTCAGCGAGCGCCTGCCCGTTGGGCGCAGCGGCGACGAACTCGATCGCCTCGCCGAAAACCTCAATGCCATGCTGGAGCGGATCGAGGCGCTGATGGCGGGGCTGAAGGAGGTCTCCGACAACATCGCCCACGACCTCAAGACGCCGCTGACGCGCCTGCGCAACCGCGCCGAGGAGGCGCTGGCAAAATCCGGCAGCGAGGCCGACTACCGCGCCGCGCTGGAACGGACCATCGAGGAATCCGATGGCCTGATCCGCACCTTCAACGCGCTGCTGATGATCGCGCGTGCGGAGTCCGGGCAGGCGCGCGGCAATATGGATGATTTCGATGCCGCCGAGGTCGCCAACGGCATCCACGAGCTCTATGAGCCGCTTGCCGAAGACGATGGCATGACCTTGAATGTCAGGTGCGAACCGACGCCGGTTCACGCCAACCGCGAGCTGATCAGCCAAGCGCTCGCCAATCTGGTCGAGAATGCGATCAAATACGGCAAGCCGGCGGCTCTGGCGGCGGGAACCGTGGTGAGCCTGGACAGCCGGCAGATCACGATCGAGGCGAAGCGCGAGGGCGATCAGGTGCTGCTCAGCGTCACCGATCGTGGCCTCGGCATCCCCGAGGCCGACCGCAAGCATGTCGTCGAGCGATTCGTGCGGCTCGAGGCCAGCCGCACGCTGCCGGGCTCGGGGCTCGGCCTCAGCCTCGCCTCGGCGGTTGCGACATTGCATGGCGGCGAATTGCGGTTGAGCGATGCTCAGCCCGGTCTCGTCGCTACGCTGGTACTGCCGGCGCGCGCTGGCGACAGGGTTGCTCCTCCGATGCAGGATGTGCCACAGAAGGTGGCATGAACCACTCCGCGCCGGGAAACGCGGACAAGCATGGCGAGGGCCTGGCCGCGCGTTTTGCGGAGGCTCCCCATATTGCCGCTTCCGCAACCGACGAACGACGTTTTGAAAATTGGCTGGCCGAGCTCGAGCCGGCACAGTCCGTCCGTCTTGAAGCATTTCTGGTCCATCCCTTGGCGCGGGATATCCTGGCCGGCATCGCGGAATTCTCGCCTTATCTGTTCGAGCTGATGCGCGCTGATCCGCTGCGCCTGATCCGGCTTCTGCAATGCGATCCGGATACGCATCTCGAGGCGTTGATTGCAGAGGCGAGAAGCGCGGTGCTCGCTGCACCCTATGAGGCCGAAGTGATGCGGCTGCTTCGTCGCACGAAGGCGGAGGCGGCGCTTCTGACCGCGTTGTGCGACATCGGCGGGGTCTGGCCGGTGATGCGCGTGACAGCGGCTCTGACCGATGTTGCCGTGTCCTCCGTGCAGGCGGCGCTCCAGTTTCTGCTGCGGCAGGAAGCCGCACGTGGAAAACTCTCGCCACCCGATCCCGAGGCGCCGGAAGAGGGCTGCGGCCTGATCGTGCTCGCGATGGGCAAGATGGGCGCGGGCGAGCTGAATTATTCCAGCGACATCGATCTCATCGTGTTCTTCGATCCCGATAACACGACGCTGGCGCCTGATATCGAGCCGCAGCCGTTCTTTGTTCGGGTGACGCAAGCCATGGCGCGCATTCTCCAGCAGCGCACCTATGACGGCTACGTCTTCCGCGTCGATCTGCGCCTGCGTCCCGATCCGTCCTCGACGCAGGTGGCGATCTCACGGGACGCCGCGCTCAATTACTATGAGCGGGAGGGGCGCACCTGGGAGCGCGCCGCGATGATCAAGGCGCGTGCTTGCGCCGGCGATCCCAAGGCAGGCGAGGCGCTGCTCGCCGAAATCTCTCCCTTCGTCTGGCGCAAGCATCTCGACTTCGCCGCGCTTGCCGACGTTCACGACATGAAGCGGCAGATGCAGACCTATCGCGGGCAGAGTGAAATCGCGGTCGAAGGCCATAACGTCAAGGTCGGGCGCGGCGGCATCCGCGAGATCGAATTTTTTGCGCAAACCCAGCAATTGATCGCGGGCGGCCGCCATCCGGAGTTGCGGGTGCGGCCGACGCTCGCCGCGCTCGACGTGCTCGCCGCCAGCAACTGGATCACCTTCACGGCGCGCGACGAGTTGGCCATGGCATACGCGTTTCTGCGCCGGGTCGAGCACCGCCTCCAGATGGTCGCCGACGAGCAGACCCATGCGCTGCCCGAAGACAAGAAGGCAGTCGAGCGCTTTGCCTGGTTCTTCGGCTACCCGGATCGCGAGGCCTTCGCGCGCGACCTGCTGCGCCAGCTCGAAATCGTCCAGGGACACTACGAAAAGCTGTTCGAGAGTGACGACCCGACCGGCACGGCGAAATTGCCGGCGATCGATTACCGCGCCGGTCCCGAGGAGCCGCGCCTGCTACAGCATCTGGCGTCGCTCGGCTTCAAGAAGCCCGCTGCCGTCGCGCAGACCATGCGTGACTGGATCGACGGCAACTACCGCGTGTTCCGCGTTGAGGCGACGCGAAGCGCCTTTGTCGAGTTTCTTCCAGCCCTGATCGACGGCCTCGCGCATGCGGAGGAGCCGGACCGCGCGGTGGTCGCGTTTGATCATTTTCTTCAGGCGCTGCAGCGCGGCGGGCGGCTAGTCACGCTGCTCGGCCAGAACCGCGAACTCGTCGCGCTGGTGGCGCTGGTGCTCGGTGCGGCACCGCGGCTCGGCGAGATGCTGGCGCGGAAGCCCCAGCTGATGGACGGTCTGATCGATCCACGCTTCTTCGGCGCGATGCCGGACCGGCAGGAATTGTCGGAGCGGCTCGCGGCCACGGTGCAGGACGCGAGTTCGTACGAGGAGTTTCTGGATCGCCTGCGCCTGTTCGGACAGGAGAGCCTGTTCCTGATCGGCACGCGCATTCTCTCCGGCACCGTCTCGGCGCAACAGGCGAGCACGGCGTTTGCCGACGTCGCCGAAGGCATCGTCCACACCGTGCACGGCCTCGTTGCCGACCGCTTCGCCGCCCAGCACGGCCGTATCCAGGGCCAGGAAACCGCGATCGTCGCCATGGGCCGGCTCGGCAGCCGCGAAATGACCGCGTCCTCCGATCTCGACCTGATCCTGCTCTATGATTTCGACAGCGAGGCACCGGACTCCGACGGGCCGAAATCGCTGCAGGGCGCGCATTATTTTGCCCGCTTCACACAGCGCCTGATCAGCGCCTTCACCACGCGAACCAATTACGGTGTGCTCTACGAGGTCGACATGCGGCTGCGTCCTTCGGGGCGCGCCGGTCCGGTGGCGTCAAGCCTCGTCTCCTTCGCGGACTACCAGGCCAACGAGGCCTGGACCTGGGAGCACATGGCGCTGACGCGCGCGCGCGTGGTGTCGGCATCGCCGGAGTTTCGCGAACGGATCGCGGCGGTGATCCGCGACGTCCTGACCCGCCGCCGCGACCCCGTGATCATCGCAACCGACGTCGCGGACATGCGGCGTGCGATCGCGCAGGAGAAGGGCGAGACCGATTACTGGGATCTGAAATATGCCGCCGGCGGCATGATCGATATCGACTTCATCGCGCAATATCTCCAGCTCGTCCATGCTCACGCAAAGCCGGAAATCCTGGATGTCGGCACGATGCAAGTGCTGGAGAACGCCGCCAGGCTCGGTGTGCTGCCGCAATCTGAGGCCGAAATCCTGCGCGCAGCCACGCGGCTCTATTACGACCTCACGCAGATCCTGCGGCTTTGTGTC
This sequence comes from Bradyrhizobium sp. 142, assembly GCF_023074015.1. Taxonomy (NCBI): domain Bacteria; kingdom Pseudomonadati; phylum Pseudomonadota; class Alphaproteobacteria; order Hyphomicrobiales; family Nitrobacteraceae; genus Bradyrhizobium; species Bradyrhizobium sp. 142. The sequence continues at coordinate 25,482 of NZ_JADPKQ010000085.1, read as the reverse complement.
AGCGACCGCTTCAGGCCGGAAACGGCCGGCACCGACCTTCAGCGGATGATGGCGCGGGCCGGCGATGCGCCGGATTTCTCATCGCTCGAGGCGCGCGTGAAGGAAACGCAGGCCGAAGTACGGCGCGTGTTCAGGGCGCTGTTGGAAGCAACATCGCCTGCTTCAGCGAGATAAGGGCCTCGCGGACATTCGGCTCCAGGCCCGCGCCGCCGGCATCGAGATGGACGAAGATCGCCCGCTTCATTCGGGGATCCCAGAACTTCTTGATGTGCTCGGCGATCCCCGGCACTGCCTTGTCGTGGCCCTGGCTGCGGAAGAACGTGCCAATCTGGTTGGCCATGTAGATCAGGCGGTCAGGCGACATCGGCAACCTCCGTGGCATGGCGGGCCACGATCCGGCTGCCATGCGTAAACACTTCGAACCCGTCCTGCCGCGCAATCGCAATCAGCGTGATGCCGGCTGCTTCCGCGGTGCGTACCGCAAGCGCGGTGGGCGCGGAGACTGCGACCATCACCGGCGCACCGATCGCGGCGGTCTTCTGCACCATCTCCACCGAGACGCGGCTCGTCAGCAGCACGAGGCCGCCGCTTGCATCCGTCCGGCTGCGCGCCAGCGAACCGGCGAGCTTGTCGAGCGCGTTATGGCGGCCGACATCCTCGCGCAGCGCCAAGATGCCGTGGGGCGGCGACCAGAACGCTGCGGCGTGGACGGCGCGGGTTTGCAGATTGATCGACTGTAGCGGCGCGATGGCCTGCATCGCCGCCATGATCTGCTCCGGCGTGAAGGTCTGCCCCTGCGGCACCACGGCTGCCGGCCGCACGGCTTCCGCAATGGAATCGATGCCGCAGATCCCGCAGCCGGTCGGGCCTGCAATGTGGCGCCGACGCTCGCTGATCCGCCCGGCGTTCTCTGATGTCAGCCACATGCGCAGTTCGATCCCCTCGTCGAGACGGACCACCTCGAGCGACCGGATCTCATCGAGGGATTTGACGATGCCTTCGTCGAGGCTGAAGCCGACGGCAAAATCTTCCAGGTTCTGCGGCGTACCCATCATGACGGCATAGGTGCCGCCATTATAGGTCAGCGCCAGCGGCGTCTCTTCGGGGATCAGCCGTGCCCCTTCGGACGCGACGTCGTTGCGCCATATTTCGCGGTCGATGGCCTGGACCGGCACGTGCATGCCGCTACTCCGCGGCTTCGGCCGGCGCGATGCGGCGGGAGTGCCGCGCCTGCGCGTCATAGGTCTTCTGCCAGTCGGACGGGCCGTTCGACGGCGAGATCTGCACCGCCGTGACCTTGTATTCCGGACAATTGGTCGCCCAGTCCGAAAAGTCGGTGGTGATGACGTTGGCCTGCGTGTCCGGATGATGGAAGGTGGTGTAGACCACGCCCGGCGCGACCCGGTCGGTAATCTCCGCGCGCAGCGTGGTCTCGCCGGCGCGGCTCTGCAGCCGCACCCAGTCGCCGTCACGCACGCCGCGCTGCTCGGCGTCGTGGGGATGGATCTCCAGCCTGTCCTCGGCATGCCAGACCACGTTCTCGGTGCGGCGGGTCTGTGCACCGACATTGTACTGGCTGAGGATGCGGCCCGTGGTCAGCAGCAGCGGAAAGCGGGGGCCGGTGCGTTCGTCGGTGGCAATATATTCAGTGACGACGAACTTGCCCTTGCCGCGGACGAAGCCGTCGATGTGCATCACCGGTGTGCCTTCCGGCGCGTTCTCGTTGCAGGGCCATTGCACTGAGCCGAGCTCGTCCAGCTTGGCGTAGGAGACGCCGGCGAAGGTCGGTGTCAGCGCCGCGATCTCGTCCATGATCTCGGACGGGTGATTGTAGTTCATGTCGAGGCCCATTGCCTTGGCAAGGCCCATCGTAACCTCCCAGTCGGCGAGCCCGTTCTTCGGCGTCATCACCTTGCGCACGCGCTGGATGCGGCGCTCTGCATTGGTGAAGGTGCCGTCCTTCTCGAGGAAGCTCGAGCCGGGCAGGAAGACGTGGGCGTAGTTCGCGGTTTCGTTCAGGAACAGGTCGTGGACGATGACGCATTCCATCGCGGAGAGCGCCGCGACCACATGCTTAGTGTTCGGGTCGGATTGCAGGATGTCCTCGCCCTGGACATAGATGCCCATGAACGTGCCTTCGATCGCGGCATCGAACATGTTGGGAATGCGCAGGCCCGGTTCGGGGTTGAGCTTGACGTTCCACAGCGCCTCGAATTGGTCGCGCACGGCATCGCCCGAGATGTGGCGATAGCCGGGCAGCTCATGCGGGAACGAACCCATGTCGCAGGAGCCCTGCACGTTGTTCTGGCCGCGCAGCGGGTTCACGCCGACGCCAGGACGGCCGATATTGCCGGTCGCCATCGCGAGGTTGGCGATCGCGATCACGGTGGTCGAGCCCTGGCTGTGCTCGGTGACGCCGAGGCCGTAATAGATCGCGCCGTTGCCGCCGGTGGCGTAGATGCGTGCGGCTTCGCGCAGGTCCTTCGGATCTACGCCGGTCAGGATCGCGGTCGCCTCCGGGCTGTTCTTCGGCTGGGCGACGAACGCGGCCCATTCCTCGAATTCGCTCCAGTCGCAGCGCTCGCGGACGAAGGCTTCGTTGACGAGACCTTCGGTCACGATGACATGGGCCAGCGCCGTCACGACGGCGACGTTGGTGCCGGGCATCAGCGGCAGATGCAGCGCCTTCACGTGAGGCGAGTCCACCATCTCGGTGCGGCGCGGATCGATCACGATCAGCTTTGCGCCCTGGCGCAGCCGCTTCTTCAGGCGCGATGCGAAGACCGGATGAGCGGAGGCCGGATTGGCGCCGATGATCATTGCGATGTCGGTATTCTCCACCGAATCGAAGTCTTGCGTGCCGGCCGACGTGCCGAAGGTCTGCGACAGGCCATAGCCGGTCGGCGAATGGCAGACCCGTGCGCAGGTGTCGACGTTATTGTTGCCGAAGCCGGCGCGGATCAGCTTCTGCACAAGATAGGTTTCTTCGTTGGTGCAGCGCGAGGAGGTGATGCCGCCGATGGCATCGCGGCCATATTTCTCCTGGATGCCGCGCATCTTCGTGGCGGCAAACGAGAATGCTTGATCCCACGACACTTCGCGCCAGGGATCTTCGATTCTTTCGCGGATCATCGGCTTGAGGATGCGTTCCTTGTGGTTGGTGTAGCCCCAGGCGAAACGGCCCTTGACGCAGGAATGGCCGCGATTGGCCTTGCCGTCCTTGTAGGGCACCATGCGCACGACTTCCTCTCCGCGCATCTCGGCCTTGAAGGCGCAGCCGACGCCGCAATAGGCGCAGGTCGTGACCACGGACTGCTCGGGCTGGCCGATCTCGATCACGGACTTTTCCGTCAGCGTCGCGGTCGGGCAGGCCTGTACGCATGCGCCGCAGGAGACGCATTCGGAGCCAAGGAAGCTCTCGCTCATGCCGGGCGAGACGCGGCTGTCGAAGCCGCGCCCGGAGATGGTGAGCGCGAAGGTGCCCTGCACCTCCTCGCAGGCGCGCACGCAGCGCGAGCAGACGATGCACTTGGAGGGATCGTAGGTGAAATAGGGGTTGGACTCGTCCTTCGGCATCCAGGCGGGATTCACCTCGCCGCCCGATTTTGCGAAGACGTGGTTCTCGCCTTCATAGCCGTAGCGCACGTCGCGCAGGCCCACGGCGCCGGCCATGTCCTGCAATTCGCAATCGCCGTTGGCGCCGCAGGTGAGGCAGTCGAGCGGATGGTCCGAGATGTAGAGCTCCATCACGCCCTTGCGCAGGGTCTTTAGCCGCTCCGTCTGGGTGTGGACGACGAGGCCGGACATCACCGGCGTGGTGCAGGAGGCCGGCGTGCCGGCTCGGCCCTCGATCTCGACGAGGCAGAGACGGCAGGAGCCGAACGCATCCACCATGTCGGTTGCGCAGAGCTTTGGGATCTGGTGGCCTGCGTCCATCGCGGCACGCATGATCGAGGTGCCCTCGGGCACCGTGACCTCTTTGCCGTCGATGGTCAGGGTCACCATCGTTGCCGATTTCGAGCGCGGCGTGCCGAAATCGATTTCTTCGATCAGAGACATCGTTGTTCTCCTATTCCGCGGCCTGAAGCGTGCTCGGGGCCGAGATGAAATCCTCCCGGAAGTGCTTCAATGCGCTGAGCACGGGGTAGGGCGTGAACCCGCCGAGCGCGCAGAGCGAGCCGAATTTCATGGTGTTGCAGAGGTCCTCGACGATCGCGATGTTTTCGCTCACGCGCTCGCCGCGCATGATCTTCTCGATGGTCTCGACGCCGCGGGTCGAGCCGATCCGGCAGGGCGTGCACTTGCCGCAGGATTCGACGGCGCAAAATTCCATCGCGAAGCGGGCCTGCTTGCGCATGTCGACGCTGTCGTCGAACACGACGATGCCGCCATGGCCGATCAGGCCGTCGCGCGCGGCGAAGGCCTCGTAGTCGAACGGCGTGTCGAACAGGCCGCGGGGGAAATAGGCGCCGAGCGGGCCGCCGACCTGGACCGCGCGAATGGGGTGGCCCGTGGCGGTGCCGCCGCCGATGTCGTCGACGAGTTCGCCCAGCGTCACGCCGAACGCCGTCTCGAACAGCCCGCCATGGCGGACGTTGCCGGCAAGCTGGATCGGCATCGTGCCGCGTGAGCGGCCCATGCCGAAATCCGCATAGGCCTTGGCGCCTTCGGCGAGAATGAAGGGGATTGCTGCGAACGACAGCACGTTGTTGATCACGGTCGGCTTGCCGAACAGACCGCGATGCGCCGGCAGCGGCGGCTTTGCGCGCACGAGACCGCGGCGGCCTTCGAGGCTTTCCAGCAGCGACGTCTCTTCGCCGCAGACGTAGGCGCCGGCGCCGACCCGCACTTCGAGGTCGAAGCTGTGCGTGGAACCGCCGATCTTGTCACCGAGATAGCCGCCGCGCTTTGCAGCAGTGATCGCCGCATTCATCCCTTCGACCGCGTGCGGATATTCGCTGCGGATGTAGATGTAGCCCTTGGTCGCGCCGACGGTGATCGCGGCGGTCGTCATGCCCTCGATCACGAGGAATGGATCGCCTTCCATGATCATGCGGTCGGCGAAGGTGCCGCTGTCGCCTTCATCGGCGTTGCAGACGATGAACTTGCGATCGGCCTTTGCCTGCGCCACCGTCTTCCACTTGATGCCAGTGGGAAACCCCGCGCCGCCACGGCCGCGCAATCCGGACGCGGTGACCTCGGCAAGTATCGCATCGGGGCCGAGCGACAGCGCGCGCTCCAGGCCCTTGTAGCCGCCATGGGCGCGGTAATCCCCGAGCGAGCGCGGATCGATCACGCCGCAGCGCGCGAAGGTCAGGCGGGTCTGGCGCTTCAGCCAGGGGATCTCGTCGGTCGCCCCTAACCGCAGCAGATGCGGGGTGTTGCTGGCGAGCGCATCGAGCAGCGAGGGCACGTCGCTCTCGGCGACCGGTCCGAAGGCGATCCGGCCGTGCGGCGTCGCGACCTCGACCAGCGGTTCCAGCCAGTACAGGCCGCGAGAACCGGTCCTGACGATCTCGACAGCGACGCCACGCGTGGCCGCAGCCTGTTGCAGCGCCAGCGCGACCTCATCGGCCCCGACGGCAAGCGCACCCGCATCGCGCGAGACGAACAGACGCATGCTCATCGTTGCGCCTCCGCCATCAGTGCATCGAGACGCTTCTCATCGAGCCGGCCGACGAGGCGCCCGTCGAGCATCGCCGACGGCGCAGTCGCGCACAGGCCGAGGCAGTAGATCGGCTCCAGCGTAACGCGATCATCGGCCGTGGTGTTGCCGAGGGAGACGCCAAGCCTGGCCTCGGCGCGTGCAGCCAGCGCATCGCCGCCCGCAGCCTGGCAGGCTTCCGCGCGGCAGAGTTTCAGGACATGACGGCCCGCCGGCTTGTGGCGGAAATCATGGTAGAACGTGAACACCCCATGGACCTCGGCGCGCGACAGATTGAGCGCCTGAGCCACCATGGGAATCGCTGCCTCCGGCACGTAGCCGAATGCCTTTTGGAGTGCGTGCAGGACGACCAGCGTCGCGCCTTCCTGGCTGGCATGTTCGGCGATGATCTCGGCGCCGCGCGTTTCGTCCCAAGGTTCGTGACGAGCTTCGTAAACCGCTGTCATTCTTCATTCCCGACCGGAGTGACTGACCCCTATGAGTATTTGGAATCGTTCGAAGATCAATAAAGCTGTCTCATGCTGCGATTGCGAATTCAGATCGATTTCCGAGCGCAATCGGTCGATACGAAAATGCGATTGGCGCCGTTCGGTCCGGCGGTTTTTGCGTGTTGAGTGGGGTGGGCCGTGCTAGCTTGCATGCCACGACAGAATCCGAGGGGACGCACGGTTGCTCGACAAGCTTGAACTGTTGCTAGCGCTGGCAAAGGAGCGGCATTTCGGCCGGGCCGCCGAAGTGTGCGGCGTGACGCAACCGACCATGTCGACGGGGCTGAAGCAGCTCGAGGAGATCCTCGGCGTGATGCTGGTCCAGCGCGGGTCGCGCTTCCAGGGCTTCACCCCGGAAGGCGAGCGGGCGCTGGATTGGGCGCGGCGCATCGTGGGCGATGCCCGCGCCATGCGCCAGGAGATCAATTCGCTGAAGGACAAGCTTTCCGGCGAGATCCGCATCGCGGCGATTCCGACCGTGCTCGGCATGGTCGCTGCGCTGACGACGCCGTTCCGCGCCAGGCATCCCGACGTGCGCTTCCGCATCCAGTCCACCACCTCGTCCGAGGTGCTGGGATTGCTCGAAAATCTCGAGGTCGATGCCGGGCTGACCTATATCGAGAACGAGCCGATCGGCAAGGTCCGCACCATTCCGCTCTACAACGAGAGCTACCGCCTTCTGACTGCGCCGGACGGGATGTTCGGCGACCGCGAGACCGTGACGTGGAAGGAGGTCGGGCAGGTGCCGCTATGCCTCCTGACGCCTGACATGCAGAACCGCCGCATCATCGATCGCGCGCTGCGCTCGGTTGACGCGGAGGCGACACCGACGCTGACCTCGAACTCGCTGCTCGTGCTGTTCACGCATGTGAAGACGGGGCGCTGGGCGAGCGTGATGCCGGCGAAACTGGCCGAGACGCTCGGCCTTTCCGATACGGTGCGCTCGATCCCGATCATCGATCCCGAGGTCAATTACAGCATCGGCATGGTGATCCCGCAACGCGATCCGATGACGCCGCTGATCGCTGCGCTGGTCAATGTCGCGCGCGAGGTGGCGCCGACGCTGCAGCTCTAGCCCGGCTTCACGCCGCGGCAGAAACTCCGGCCGCCGCCTTCTTGGCATCGCGCGGCAGGGTCACGCGCACGACGGTGCCGACCTCGAGCTTGGAGCGCAACCGCATCGAACCGCCGTGGAGCTGTGCCAGCGAGCGCGCGATCGCGAGCCCCAGTCCCGAGCCGTGATAAGTCTTCGTGAGCTGGCTCTCGACCTGCTCGAACGGGCGCCCCAGCCGCGCCAGCGAGTGCGGCGCAATCCCGATGCCGGTATCGGCGATCATCAGCACGATGCTGTCGTCGAGCTGCCGGCTACGCACCACGATGCGCCCGCCGTCCGGCGTGAACTTCACCGCATTCGAAAGTAGGTTGACGATGATCTGCTTGGTGGCGCGCCGGTCGGCGACGACGGAGATGGATTTTGCGATGTCGGCATCGAGCGTTAGGAGCTTATCTTGCGCGCGGCCGGAGACGACGCGCAGGGACTCGGCGAGCGTCCGTGCCAGGTCGAGCTCTTCCATGTCGAGCTTCATGCGGCCGGCCTCGATCTTGGACATGTCGAGGATGTCGTTGATGACCTCGAGCAGGTAATGCCCGCTGGTCAGGATGTCGTGGCAGTATTCCTGGTACTTCTCCGAGCCAAGCTCGCCGAACATGCCTGAGCCCATGATCTCGGAGAAGCCGATGATCGCGTTGAGCGGCGTGCGCAGCTCGTGGCTCATATTGGCGAGGAATTTTGACTTGGTCTGGTTGGCTTCCTCGGCGCGGGTCTTTTCGCGCTGATACTTCTCGGCGAGATCGGCCAGCTCGCCCGCCTGGCGTTCGAGCGCCGCCTGGGAGCGCTTCAGGTCGATAACGGTGGCGCGCAGGCGCAGGTCGTTGTCGACGAGCTTCTGCTCATGCTCCTTGATGCGGGTAATGTCGGTGCCGACCGAGACGTAGCCGCCGTCCTTGGTGCGGCGCTCGCTGATGTGCAGCCAGCTGCCATCGTCAAGCTGCGCCTCGAAGGTGCGTGCGCCCGGGCTCTGGCTTGCGGTCTCGTTGTGACGGGTGCGGACCTCCGGCATGCGGCCGACTTCGAGCACGGTCTCGTAGGACGTGCCGGGAATGACGGCGCTGTCGGGCAGCCTGTGCAGGCGCTGGAAGTGGGAATTGCAGAGCACGAGGCGGTCGCTCGCGTCCCACAGCACGAAGGCCTCGGGAATGGTCTCGATCGCGTCGCGCAGCCGCAAGTCGGCTTCCACGGTCCTCTCGGCGAGGCTCTTCTGCTCGGTGATGTCGACCGCGATCCCGATCAGGTGGACGCTAGAGTCGGTCGCGCTCCGCGTCTTTTCGCAGCGGACGCGCAGCCAGATCCAGTGGCCGTCAACATGCTGCATGCGGAAGGTCTGGTCGATGTGGTCGATCTTCTCGGAGATGAGCTGATCGGCGATCGCGAACAGGTCGATGTCGTCGGACTTCACCAGCGCGTTGACCTCGCCGAAGGTCAGGAGCTCGTTGCGGCCGTCGAGGCCGAGCATCGAGAACATCGACTGCGACCAGAAGATCCGGCCGCGCGACAGATCCCAGTCCCACAGGCCGCAGCGACCGCGGTTGAGCGCGGTGTCGATGCGGCCACGCACGGCGTCGTTGATCAGGTCGCCCTCACGGGCGCGGGTCGACTGCCAGTGAAAGGCGAAGCCGAGGATCAGGACCACGAAGCCGGTGGTCGCCGAAAGCGTCACCGAGAGCGCCGCGTCCGAGCCCCAGATCGGCTCGTTGCGCTCCTGGATCACGGTGACGAGGCCCGGCAGCGACTTGATCGGGCGCGAGGTCGCCATCGCGGCGTTGCCGTTCGGCAGCGTCAGGTCGGCAATGTCGGTGTCGCGCGGCGGTGCCGCCAGCAATTGCGCGGTCGTGATCGAATCGAGCAGACGGTCGTTGCCGGCAGGATCGCCGCCGACCGGGATGCGCGCGAGAATGCGGCGGTCGACGCCGGCGGAGGTGACGATGACGTGGCGGCCCGAAGCCGTGCCCCAGGACGGGATCAGGTCGGGCAGCAGCGTCGGCAGGCTCTCGATGTTCTTCAGCCGCTCCTGCCGTGCGGAGGTGAGGCGGTCGATGCGTTCGGCGAGCAGGTCGGCCAGCGCCGAGATGTCATGCCGGATCACCAGCCGCTTCTGGCGCGTCTGATCGACGACCTGGACGAAGGCGCCGAGGCATATCGTGATGAGGAAGGCAATGATCAGCGTCGGCACGGCGCGCCGCAGCGCCGGCTCGGCGATCAGGAGCCGATGATAGGCAGGTTTCGCGATCGATTGCGCCAATCCTTTGATCGAATCGGATTGGACACACGCGTTCGCGGCGTCTGCACGCGCCATGCCTTCGGCCCCCTGAAAACCTGCTTGCCACTAGGTCCGGAAAGCAGCCCCACGTCGCTTCCGAATCACAGCGATTTGAATCCAGTTTTCGCAGCCTGTCGAGAGTCAACGAATCGTTAATGCGAATTTATTCTTATCCAGCGCAGAATTTGCGCGGCCCTCGTCCGCAATATTACGCGCGCCGCGAGTCCGAAACGAGAACGTGCGACTCCTCGCGCACTCTGCGTCACGCCCGCGGTGGTTCGGCATGACTGATGACGCGCTTCACGCTGGGGAACGCGCGTCGCAACGCGCGTTCGATCGCATCGACATGCTCGTGCACCCTGGTCACGCTCATCGACGGCGCGGCGCGGCAGTGGAAGTTGACGATCTCGCCGGCGTCGGTGTTGCGGACGCGGACATTGTGGATGTCGTGGATCTCGCCGCCGGCGGAATATTCCGTGAGTGCAGCGGCAATGGTCTGGACCCGTTCCGGCGCTGCATCGACACCGAACGGGAGTTCCGGTTCGAGCGGCTCGATATGGACATCGACTTCCACATCGGCGCCGAACTCCTCCTGGATGTTGCGCTCCAGCGTGTTGGCGATCTCATGGGCGGCGTCGAGTTGCATCTCGGCGTCGACCTCGAGGTCGATGCCGACGATCAGCTTGGCGCCGAGGTCGTGCACCGTGACGTGGTGGACCGCGAGGCCCGAATTGCGCGCGATCACCATGATGCGGTCGCGCACGGTCTCGTTGTCGCGCGCGACGGGGACGGCGGTGAAGGTGAGGTCGGCATCGCCGAAAGCCTTGTCGACGGCGGCTTGCGCGTTGCGCTTGATGTCCTCGACGCGGTCGATCGGATAGGTCCGCGGCACCTTCGCGATGGTGTCGATGAAGGTGGTCGCGCCGACCATGCGCACGCGCAGCCGCTCGACGTCGATCACGCCCGGCACGCCGCGGATCGCGGCCGTGGCCGTCTCCTGCGCGCCCTCCGGAGCGCGGTCGACCAGGGTCTGCACGGTCGAGCCGGCCATGCGCAGGCCGAGAGCCGCAATCATCACGGCGACGGCCGCGGCCGCGGCCGCATCGCCCCACCAGAAGCCGAGGGCGGCGAGGATCAGGCCGACGATCACCGCGAACGAGCCCATGACGTCGGACGCGAAATGCAGCGCATCCGCGGCGAGCGCCTGGCTGCGGGTTTCCCGCGCCGCACGGTGCAGGGCGCGGGCTCGCCACAGGTTGACGGCGATATCGATCACCAACACCACGAACGGCACGGCCGAGATCGTCAGCGGCGGGGTTCCCTCACGCAGCCGGCTATAGGCCTCGACCAGGATGCCGCCGGCGAGCACGTAGAGCAGGGCGGTGACGCCGAGCGCGGAGATGCTCTCCAGCTTGCCATGGCCGTAATGGTGCTCGTGGTCGGCCGGCTTGTCCGACACCCGCACCACCGCCCAGGTGATGATGGTCGCGACCAGGTCGATCGAGGAGTGCAAGGCCTCCGAAATCAGCGCGAGCGAACCGATCGCGATACCGACCGCGAACTTGGCCGCGGCCATGCCGCCGCTGGCGAAGATCGAGATCGCCGCAACCGACGCCTTGCTGTGCTGGGAGGTCATGGCGGGGATTTAGCAGCCCGGGCGTGAACATCAAGCAGTGATCCACACGTGTAGTCGCTAGTGAGTTGCAGGAGCGTATCCACCAACTCCGTCATGCCCGGGCTTGTCCCGGGCATCCACGTTCGTCGCGAGGGGTAAAGACGTGGATGGCCGGGTCAAGCCCGGCCATGACGGGGAGAGAGAGCGGAGTGCCGTCGCTCTTGCCCGCTGTTGTCCGTTCACAGCGTCACAACGATCTTCCCCAGATGCTTGTTCGCTTCCATGTGCTCGAAGGCTTCATCGATGTCGTCGAACGCGAACACCTTGTCGATCGGCAGCTGCAGTTTTCGCGACTCCACCGCAGCCCAGATGTCCTTCTTGACCTCGTTGAAGATCTCGCGGACCTCCTCAATGGTACGGGTGCGGAAGGTGACGCCGACATAATTGATGCGGCGCGCGGCGTGCAGGTCGAAGTTGAAGTCGGCATGCGTGCCGCCGAGCCGGCCGACATTGACGATGCGGCCCTTGACCCTGGTGGCGGCGAGGTTTTGGTTGGCGACCTTGCCCGAGACCTGATCGACGATGAGGTCGACGCCTTCGCCGTTCGTCGCCTTCAGCACCTCGTCGACCCATTTTGGATCGGAGGAGTCGATTGCGAGATCGGCGCCATACGCGGTGAGCCGGCCGCGGCGAGTGGCGTCAGTGGAGGAGCCGATCACGAGCTTTGCGCCTTTCAGCTTGGCGATCTGCATCGCCATCAGGCCGACGCCGGAGCTTGCGCCCTGGATCAGCACGGCTTGTCCTGGCTGCACGCCGCCGACGGTGACGACGGCGTTGTGCATGGTCGCAAGCGCCACGGGGAGGCTGGCCGCTTCCTCGAAATTCATGTTCGAGGGCGCGTGGAACAGCCGGCCGTGGTCGGCCAGCGTATATTCCGCGAACGCCGCACCACCCGAACCCATGATGCGGTCGCCGACTGTCACGCCCTTCGCATCCGGGCCGAGCTCGGCGACTTCGCCGGCCCATTCCATGCCGAGGACTGTGCCGGCGCCGCCGGCCGCGCCATGAGCGTGGCCCTTGCGCATGCCGGTGTCGGCGCGGTTCAGCCCGCAGGCGCGGACGCGGACCAGCACCTGCGTGCCCTCAGGCTTTGGTTGAGCGACGTCGGAAATCCCAGCTCCGTCAGGACCGTAGACATAGGCCTTCATGTATTGCTCTCGCTTCTTGCAGTGACTATTCCGCAGCTTGCGCGTTTGGATGAACGATTATGCCTTCGAGCCGGCTGCGGATGATCAATTCGGCTTCGCGCACGATGCGGGAGATGAGCTCGGCGCAGGTCGGGATGTCCTGGATCAGGCCCTGCACCTGGCCAGCCGACCAGATGCCCTCGTCGGAATTTCCGGTCGCATAGACCATCTTGCCGCGGGCGCCCGCGACGAGCTCGCGGATGTCCTCGAACTTGGCGCCTTCCTTCTCCATCGCGACCACCTTGCTCGAGATATCGTTCCTGGCAACGCGCGAGGTGTTGCGCATGGTGCGGAAGATCAGCTCGGTCTCGCGCTCGTCATTGGCGACGATCTTCTCCTTGATGAGCTGATGGATCGGACTTTCCCTGGTCGCCATGAAGCGCGTGCCCATGTTGATGCCGTCGGCACCCAGCGCCAGCGCCGCAACGAGGCCGCGCGCATCCGCAAAGCCGCCGGAGGCGATCATCGGAATCTTGACCTTGTTGGCGGCGGCCGGGATCAGGATCAGGCCGGGGGTGTCGTCCTCGCCGGGATGGCCGGCGCATTCGAACCCGTCGATCGAGATGGCATCGACGCCCATGCGCTCGGCCGAGAGCGCGTGGCGGACGCTGGTGCACTTATGCACGACCTTGACGCCGTGCTTCCTGAACTCGTCGACATGCTCCTGCGGCTTGTTGCCCGCGGTCTCGACCACCGTGACGCCGCTCTCGATGATGGCGGCGCGATATTCGGCGTAAGGCGGCGGCTTGATCGCGGGCAGGATGGTGAGGTTGACGCCAAAGGGCTTGTCGGTGAGATCGCGGCAGCGCGCGATCTCCTTTGTGAGATCCTCGGGTGTCGGCTGGGTCAACGCCGTGATGAAGCCGAGCGCGCCAGCATTCGCGACGGCGGCAACGAGCTCGGCGCGTCCGACCCATTGCATGCCGCCCTGGACGATCGGGTGCTCGACGCCGACGAGTTTCGTGAATCGTGTCTGCAACATGATCCGTTTCCCCCGCCCGCGTGGCCCCGCAGGCTCTGTTATTGACGCCGGCAGGATGCCGCCCGGGTTGGGAAAAGTCTATTGCGGGGATCTGCAGCGAGGGCGCAGCCATATGCGAGAGGCGGGATGATTCCGCAGGGCGGGAATTTTCGGTTCGCGGCGAGTCGCGCCGTCGTCTCCCCAACCTCCGCTGTCATCCCGGCGAAGGCCGGGATCCATAACCACAGGGAGTAGTTTGACGAAGACTATTCGCTTGGTACTGCTACCATCCGCGATCGATGGATTCCGCGGTATGGGTCCCGGCCTTCGCCGGGACGACGCTGGGGGGCAATCGCCCGCTACTCCGCCGACAGCCGCACCATCTGCCGGCCGCCGTTCATTTCCTTGAGGTTGTTGACGAAGTTTTCCGGACGCTGCCAGCGGTACGGGACCTTCAATCCCATGAATTCCGCGATGTCACCGATGAAGCCGGTGCAGTTGGTGGTCTCGGCGTTCCAGACCGGCGAGCTCGCCTGCAGTTTCTTGATGTAGGCAAACACGCGCTTTGCGTCGGCTTCGTTGAGGTAGACGCGATAGCTGGCCGTCAAATAGTCCGGATCGAGATCGCCGTAGCTCGCGCCGGTCTCGGATGGCACCCAGGTGAGGTGACCGAGCACGTAGGCCCAGGTATCGCCGGCCGGCGTCAGGCCTGCAACCTCGACGGCGCGCTCGCTGGTCTTGCCGTACCATACGAAGGCATGGCCCCAGCTCGCGGCCGTACGGGCGCGGAAGTCGACGTAGTACGGACCTTTCTCCACGCGCGCGACCGGGCGCCGCGTCGATTGCGGCGCCGGTCGTGATGCGGTGTCGGTCGAGACAAGCGCATTTGCCTCGGCAATGCGCTTGTTCGCTTCGTGGGCCGAGGCCGATGGCGTCGTGCACGCGATCATGGTCGCGAGGGCGAACCCTGCGAGCAGGCAATATCCCGATCGATCAGGTTTGTTAATCACGTCGTGCCCCTCGACTGTCGGTCGTTCACGCAACCAAGTTGCGCGTCAGTAGCGCGACACGACCGGGCCGGGCGCCTTGCCGATCGGGGCCTTTCCAACCGGGCTCTTGCCAATCGGCATCTTGCCGATCGGCGCCTGCTCCTGGGCATAGACGGGCTGCCGGCGCGGCAGATCCGCAGCGTTCGCAGCCGTCACCAGAACAAACGTAGCGCCCACGACAAATACAATCTTCTTCACAGTCATACCCCTAGAAGGTTTGGTCCAAACACGGCAGTGCCGTGCCCCCAGACACGCCCCACAGATGGGCGTCGGAATGCGTCGACAGTGCGGCAGGCGCGGGACATGTTGGCGGCATATGTCGGATGCGCAGAAGATGTGATGTGCGGCGCCATCGCGCCACGCTCGTCAGCGATCGGCGCTCAGGCGGAAATGCATCTCGATCTTCGCCTGCGATGGAGCGCTCGCGACACGCCACGGCGAATAGCCGGGCGTGGGATCGGGATCGGAGGGAAGATCGATCGGCCAGCTTTGCGTTGGAATGCCCGGGAGCGTCAGGCTGACGAGCCGGTGGCGCGTCTTATACATCAGCGATGCAGAGGCGATGATCGCCACGCGGTCGCCATCGTGCGCACGCCAATTCGCAGGCAACAGGGCGGTCGCGTATCCGCGCGCTTCTTCGACTTCAATCTGCACGTCCTCCTTGTTGTCCGGCAAGATCATGCCGGTGGGTAGCCGGTACTCAAACTCGAGCGTCATGAAGCCGTGGCTGAGATAAGGCGAGCGGATCAATTCGTACCATGCCCACCAGGCTAGGACTCCAGCGATGAGCAGAAGCGTTACGGCAAAGGGGAAAGACAGCCGGTCGCGGGGTGGGGCGCAGCATCGGAAGCCTGTGCCGCGAGACGCGACGCATCGTTTCGAACCAAACCGAAGCGCACGAACAGCCAGATGCCGGCGATCAAGCCGGCCACGCCGCCGGCCGGACCGATGTTGAAGAATGCTCCCATGGCGATGCCGCCATCGCGGTCCGGCCCGGCCAGCATGACCACCAGCGCCGCAAGCGCGGACCAGCCGGCGAGCATGCCCAGCAGAGCGGATAGAAAGCCGAGAAGGAAGCGCATACGCTGTTGGTCGCGCGGATAGAGAGCGCGGTTCGAACCCGATGCGTGATTCAGCCGATCCGGTTCAGCCCTGTTCCTGATTGTCGAAAAGATGCCGCCGATGTCCTTGCGAAGTGCATCGAGTGCGTTGAAATTGTCGAAGATCCGGACGAGACGGTCTTCCTCGAACCTTGGGTCGGCTACAGCCGAAACTCGTTGGTCAGCTCGCCGATGCCATCGATCGCCACCGTCACAATATTGACCGGCTCTTTCATCACGCCGACACCGACCGAGGTGCCGACGGCGATGAGGTCGCCGGGAAGCAGCGTCATGTCGTGCGAGATTTTGCTGACCAGCTCCGCGGCGCTGAAGATCATGTCCGCGATCGGATAGTTCTGCCGCTCCGCGCCGTTGAGAATGGTGCGGACCGTGAGCTTGGCCGGGTCGAGGCCGGTCGCGATCACCGGACCGAACGGGCCGTAATCGTCGATGCCCTTGGCGCGCGCCCATTGGGCAAAGGTGGGGTTGCGGGTGAGGATGTCATTGGCCGTGATGTCGTTGACGCAGGTGTAGCCGAAGATGAAGGCGCGGGCCTCGGCGGGAGAGACGCGGGCGCAGGTCTTGCCGATGATGATGCCGAGCTCGCCCTCATAGGTGGTTTTGCCATCGTAGGAGGTGGGGCGGCGGATCACGGCGCCGGGCGCAGCGATGCTGGTGGTGGCCTTCAGGAGATAGAGCGGCTCCGGCGGTTCGGGCTGGTTGAGCTTTGCGGCGAGTGCGTGAAAATTGTTCCAGAGCGCGACGATCTTGCTGGGCGCGCAAGGTGCCAGCAGCTCGACCTCGGCCAGCGCCAGCGTCTTGCCGCTCGCCGTGTTGCGGCCGAACATCTCGCCCTCATGCACGCTGATGCCGGACGGCGTCAGCGTGCCGAAGCCGGTTGCGCCGCCGTGGCGGAAGCGCAGCCATTTGGTCACTTCGCCAGCCATCATGCCACCGCCAATGCGCGCGGATCGGCCGGCGTCGAGACGCCGTCATAGAGCCCGGCGATGCGGGCGCGCTGGGTCACCATCGCCAGCACCGAGTCCAGCGCGGGCGTCGCGATCCCGGTCAGGCGGCCCATCTCCTGCACGACGGTGACGAGCGGATCGATCTCCATCGGGCGGCCGCGCTCGAGGTCCTGAAGCATCGAGGTCTTGTGCGCGCCGACCTTGCGGGCGCCTTCAATGCGGCGCTCGACATCGACGCGGAATTTGACGCCAAAGGTCTCGGCGATCCCTTGCGTCTCCACCATGATCGCCCGCGACAGCGCCCGCGTGGCGGGATCGGTGCAGATCACGTCGAGGGTTGCGTGGGTCAGCGCGCTGATCGGGTTGAAGCAGACGTTGCCCCACAGTTTTAGCCAGATCTCGTCGCGGATGCGGTCGAGCACCGGTGCTTTCATGCCGGCAGCGACGAAGAGATCGGCGAGGCGCTGCACATCCGGCGTGATCTCGCCGGAGGGCTCGCCGAGCGGGAAATTGTTGCCGTAGACGTGACGGATCACGCCGGGCGCCTCGATCTCGGTCGCGGGATAGACGATGCAGCCGATGGCGCGTTCGGCGCCAAGCTCGCGCCACTGCCGCCCGCCGGGATCGATGCTCTCCAGCGTCGCGTTCTCGTATGGGCCGCCATGCTTGTGGAAGTACCAATAGGGAATGCCGTTGACGGCGGTGACGATGCGGGTGTGGGGCCCGAGCAGCGGCTGCATCTTCTCAATCACGCCGGTGATCGAATGCGCCTTCAGCGTGATGATGACGTAGTCCTGCACGCCAAGCTCGGCGGCATCGTCGGTGCAACGCGGATAGACGGTGTGCTTCTCCTCGCCCGCGAGCAGCGTCAAGCCGCGCTCGCGCATCGCGGCAAGGTGCGCACCGCGTGCGATCAGGCTGACATCGGCGCCCGCGCGTGCAAGCTGAACTCCGAGATATCCGCCGATGGCGCCGGCGCCGTAGATGCAGATCTTCATGAAATCCTCGCGAGTGACCAAAATTGGTCGTTTGTTCGATCGTTCACGCCACAGGCTCCCTGCACCTCTCCCACTTGCGGGAGAGGTGCAGGGAGCCCTCGGCGGCCGTTCCTTAAGACCGCCGAAGTCAAGCTTCGGCTTCGGCGCTCGAAGAGCACGGCGGGTGAGGGCTCTATCCTCTTGGGGAGTATCCCTAGCGGAAACACCCTCTCCCCAACCCTCTCCCGCAAGCGGGAGAGGGGGCGCGCCTTTTTCCATGGCAGCAGTTCGGGAAGGGCGACGACGCCTTCAGGCTGCTGCTTGCGGCGTGCCGTTGATCGCTTCGTCCATGGCAGCGGCGATGTCGCGCATGCTGATGACGGAGACGAGGCTGTAATCGTCGATCACCGGCAGATGGCGGATGTGATTCCGGTTCATCAAGTGCCGGACGTGCTCGATCGTGTCGCTTGAGGTGCAGGAGACGAGTTGCTGTACAGAGACGAGCTGCGAGACCTTGACGTTGACGGCGCCCGCGCCGTGCTCGGCGACGGCGCGCACCACGTCGCGCTCGGTGAACATGCCGACGGCGGTGTTTCCTTCCGAGCGGACCACGTCCTTGACCACCAGCGCGCTGATGTTGTTGGCGCGCATCAGCTTGGCGGCGATACCCACCGTTTCGTTCATTCGCACCGTGACAACGCGCGGCGTCTTCTTGCGCAGAATGTCTCCGACCAGCATTGCAACCTCCCTGGGTGAAATGATGCGAGGAAGTGTGGTATACATAATGCCAATCGTCAAGCACTGGATTTGGTTGATCCGAAAAATTCTTCGGGCAGGAATACTGACGCTTATCGCGAGTCCCAAAACAAAAGGGGCGCATTGCTGCGCCCCTTTTTTCAACTGTGCAAAGGCCTGTGGCGCTACGCCGTCTCGGTCTTGGCGTTGCCCGTCGCGGGGCTGGCGCTTTCGGCTTCCTTGCCGAGGATGAAGGAGCGGCGCAGCGGCTTGATCACGAACAGCGCCATCAGCGCTGCCGTCGCGTTCAGCGCGACCGCCACAACGAACACGGCTTTCCAGCCATAGGCGGCCGAGATCACGCTCGCCAGCGGGACCAGGAGCGAAGCGGTGCCCTTCGCAGTGTAGAGCATGCCGTTGTTGGTGGTCGCGTATTTCGAGCCGAAGGTGTCGCCGCAGGTGGCGGGGAACAGCGAGTAGATCTCGCCGAACACGCCGAAGTAAATTGCGGTCGCGAGCACGAAAACGATCGGAACGTGACCGTAGGTCGATAGCGCCAGCAACATCAGCGCGGCCGTGCCGAAGGCGATGAACATGGTGTGCTCGCGGCCGATCGTGTCGGAGACCCAGCCGAAGAACGGCCGGCCGAAGCCGTCGAAGATGCGGTCGAGCGAGATCGCAAAGGTCAGCGCCGCCATCTGAAAGCCGGCCAGCGTCACCGGTGTGTTGGCGATCTTGAAGTCATGCGCGATCGGCGCGATCTGTGCCGCGGTCATCAGACCGCCGGAGGCGACCATGACGAAGACCAGATACATCGCCCAGAAAATAGGGGTGCGCAGCACCTGCGGCGGCGTGAAGTCGATCTTGGTCTGCGGCAGATTGAGCTGCTTCTTCTTGGGCGGGATCGCGAGCCGCGGCGGCTGGATGAAGAAAGCGAGCATGAAGACGATCAGGCCTTGGCCGATGCCGAAGGTGAAGAACGCGCTCTGATAGCCGCTGGCGACAATCATGCTGGCGATCGGCACCACGGTGATTGCGGCGCCTGCGCCAAAGCCTGCGGCAGTCGCGCCGGCGGCGAGGCCGCGGCGGTCCGGAAACCATTTCAGCGCGTTGCCGACGCAGGTGCCGTAGACGGCGCCTGCGCCCATGCCGCCGATGATTGCGGCCGCGTAGAGCAGCGTGAGCGAGTCTGCATAGGAATTGAGAATCCAGGACAGCGCGATCATGACGCCGCCGAACATGATGACGATGCGCGGGCCGTATTTGTCGACGAACCAGGCTTCGATCGGCACCAGCCAGGTCTCGGTGACGACGAAGACGGTGAAAGCGAGCTGGATCGCGGCGCGTCCCCAATGGTGGGCCGCATCGATCGGATCGACGAACAGCGTCCAGCCATATTGCAGGTTGGCAATCATCGCCATGCAGACGATGCCCATGCCGAGCTGAAGCCAACGGAAACCGGTTCGAAGGGGCGCAGCGGTCACGGCGCCGTCCGTGCTGGAAATCATCAACAACCTCCCAAGGCGCCTGTCTGGTCGCGAGCACTGCTGGCAAGATGACCTAGTGTCGCAAATATTGTGGCTTATCGTCGCAAGCGCGGCGGGGACCTTGGTATACCATATTCCATAATGCAAGATCTATCTGCGGCCCGATGCAAGAAAGTGCTCGGTTCCGTTCGGTTTAAGAGAATTGAGAGAGCGTCGCGCCAAACGAAAAACGCCCGGCCGCGAGGCCGGGCGTCATGTGCGAGACCGCGCTGGTGATTCGCGTCAGACGGTCGATTGGGCGACCACGATCTTACGCCAGGGTTTCAGCACCGCGATCGCGAGCAGCGAAGCCAGGATGTTGGCGCCGGCCGCGATCATGAACACGTTGTCCCAATGACCCGAGCCCTGCTGCATCAGGTTTGCGACCGGAACGAGCAGCGCAGCGGTGCCCTTTGCGGTGTAGAGCAGGCCCGCATTGGTGGTCGCGAACTTCGCGCCGAACGTGTCGGTGCAGGTCGAGGGAAACAGCGAGTAGATCTCACCCCAGGCGAAGAACACGAAGCCCGACAGGATCACGAACCAGATCGGGTCGTGGCCCCAGAGGTAGAGCATCCAGATGCCGATGCCTTCCAGGCCGAAGGCGATGAACATCGTGTTCTCGCGGCCGATATTGTCGGAGATCCAGCCGAAGAACGGGCGCGTCAGGCCGTTCAGCACCCGGTCGATGGTCGCTGCGAACGTCACCGCCGTCATGGTCATGCCGATCAGCGTGACCGGGATGGCATCGACCTTCCAGTCGACCGCGATCGGCTTCAGGTTCGCCGTCACCATCAAGCCGCCGGCGCCGACGATCACGAACATGAAGTACATCAGCCAGAAGATCGGCTGGCGCAGCACCTCGGTCGGCTGATAGTTGCGCCGGGTCTGCTGGAGCGTAGCGTTCTGCACGGCGGCCGGCGTTTGTCCTGCCTTTGGCGCCATCAGGAAGAAGGCGAGGATGCAGACGATGATGCCCTGGCCGAGACCGAAAAACAGGAAGGTGGATTGGAAGCCGCTATCCTTGATCATGGCCTGGATCGGCGCGACGGTAAGTGCGGACCCCGCACCGAAGCCCGCGGCCGTGATGCCCGCCGCAAGACCGCGCTTGTCGGGAAACCATTTCAGCGCGTTGCCGACGCAGGTGCCATAGACGCCGCCGGCGCCGATGCCCGCGATGATCATACCGAGATAGTAGCCGTTGAGCGTGGTGGCCTCGGCGTTGATGGCCCAGCCGATGGCGCAGAACACGCCGCCGATGAGCACGACGACGCGCGGGCCGTATTTATCGACGAACCATCCTTCGATCGGCACGAGCCAGGTCTCGAACAGCACGAACAACGTAAAGGCCCACTGGATCGAGGCGCGATCCCAGCCAAACTTCTTCTGGATGTCGGGGACGAAGAACGTCCAGCCGTATTGATAGTTGGCGATCATCACCATCGCCGCTACACCGACCGCCAGCTGCGCCCAGCGATACGTGTCGCTGACGCGCGTGGCGGTAGGGGCCGTTGCTTGCACCATGTCCGTCATAAAGCCTCCCGTGGCGCCTCTCATTTTTCTGCGAGCGCTGGAGCGGCATTCTTGTATTCATTATGCCAAGGTACAAGCGCTGGTCCGGCCACCGTGCGCAAATGCCGCAGGCCTTCTGGTTGCGGCTGTGACTCGGGACAACGCAAATAGAAATGGCCCCGTCGTGCGGGGCCATTCATCAAAAGTCGTATGTGGACGATTTTGAAGCCGGCGCGGCGTACCGCGCCTGCGGTGCAGGAAGCGCTGGTTACAGGCCGAAGCGGGGCAGGTCGCCGTTGTGATTCGAGATCTCGGCGCTCGCCATTAGGAGGCGGTCCACCGCGGCCATGAAACGGGCGAACAGCGAGGAGGAGGGGGCGAGGGCGACGGAAGCGGTCTTGGACATCGGAATTCCCTTTCTTGAGACGGTCAACATTGCTGTCTCATTTCACGGGCAATCTATGTATACCAGATGCCACTGTCCATGCACGCTATCGCATGGCAGCATTCAGCTCGCTGCATTGCAGCATAATAATGGGTTAAACAGCGCTGTTCCGGCCTTAAAAATTGCCGTCGAGCCGGCGTGCTGACCACAAAATGCCCTGTCCCGTCGCAGAAAGACGCAAAGGCGGAGCTGCGTTGTTGCGCTTAAAGCGCACCCGCCGCGCTTTTGGGTGCCAATTCTGACCGCGCTGCAGTGGACCGGTATTGGCAGGGCGATTCAAAGCCGCTAGTGGTCTGCCCCCTTTTTCAATCATCTGCCAGAGTGGTTCATGTCGAGCGCCTCGCCCGCCGTCTCGATCGGCATCGATTTTGGGACCAGCAATACGGTCGTCGCGCTCGCGGCGGACGATCGCCGGGTCGAGGCCATCCGCTTCGATCATGGCGGACAACGGCACAGCGTTTACGTATCGGCCCTGTGCTTCTGGGAGGACCGTCCGGGAGCCGGAGCCCAGGCTGAAGGCGGCCCGTGGGCGATCGAACAATTTCTCGAAGGACGCCACGTCAACCGCTTCCTGCAGTCGTTCAAGACCTTCGCTGGAAGTGCCAGCTTCAATTCCACCCAGGTGTTCCGGCAGCGCTACAGCTTCGAGGATCTTCTCGCGGCGTTCCTGCGCACGCTGGCGCGCCATGGCGGCGACAGGTTCGGCTTCGAGGCGTCGAACATCACGGTCGGCCGTCCCGTGCGCTTCGCCGGCGGCAATCCCGACGAAGCGCTGGCGATGCAGCGCTATCGCGCCGCGTTCGAACGCCTCGGCGCCGGCCACGCGCGCTATGTCTACGAGCCGGTGGGAGCCGCGTTCTCCTTCGCCCGCCGGCTTGAACGCGATGCCACCGTCCTGGTTGCCGATTTCGGCGGCGGCACCAGCGATTTCTCCGTGATGCGTTTCTCGCGCGCGGGCGGCAGCTTGCGTGCCGAGCCGCTTGGCCATGCCGGCATCGGCATCGCCGGCGACACGTTCGATTACCGCATTGTCGACCACGTGGTGTCGCCAAGGCTGGGTAAAGGCTCCAGCTTTCGCTCGTTCGACAAGGTGCTGCCGCTTCCCAACAGCCACTACACCAACCTCGCGCGCTGGCATCAACTCGCGTTGATGAAGAGCAACGGCGATCTGCGCGAACTGCGGGAACTGTCGCGCACCGCGCTGAAGCCGGCCCTGCTTCACGACTTCATCACCATCGTCGATTTCGACCTCGGCTTTTCGCTATACCGCGCAGTGTCGGACGCCAAGGTTGCGCTGTCGGCCCGGGATGAGGTGGACTTCCATTTCAAAGGTGGCGGTGTCGACATTCGCTCGACCATCGCCCGGAAGAACTTCGAAGCCTGGATTGCCGACGATATCGCCCGGCTCGGTGCTACCGTCGACAAGGTGCTTGGCGAGGCCGGCATCACCGCGCGTGAGGTGGAGAAAGTGTTCTTGACCGGCGGCACCTCGTTCGTGCCCGCCGTCCGAAAGCTGTTCGCCGAGCGGTTCGGCAACGAACGGCTGATGTCCGGGGATCAGTTCGAATCGATCGCCTACGGACTCGCCCTGATCGGACACAGCCCGGACCCGGACCGCTGGACCGCAGCCGGTGGGCTGAAGTCGAGGGCGAGCGCGTAGCCCCAGCGATACGCGGCCGCCCGTCCTGAGAGCCTATTGGTTGATCTCGGGCTCGACCAGCCGCGCCAGGTTCCGCAGCGATTCCTGCCAGCCGAGATAGCAGGCTTCCGGCGGAATCACGTCCGGTATGCCGGCCTGTGTGACCTCCAGTTCGGTGCCGACCGATACCTTCTTCAGCGTCACGGTCACCTGGATTTCGCCGGGCAGATTGGGGTCCTCGAATTTGTCGGTGTAGCGCAGCCGTTCACCCGGGACGAGCTCGACATATTCGCCGCCGAACGCGTGGCTGTTGGTCGTGGTGAAGTTGCGGAAGGACATTCTGAATGTGCCGCCGACCTTGGGCTCGAGATGATGCACGGTGCAGGTAAAGCCATTGGGCGGAAGCCATTTCGCAAGCGCGTCCGCCTCGAGGAAGGCGCGATAGATTTTCTCTGGGGTGGTCGTCAAAACGCGGTGCAGGCGGACAGTGCTGGGCATGTTCTTTCATCCTCATGTATTGATGGCGCGGCGTCGATGTCCGTGGCCGATCCATGCCCCGAGGACGAACGAGACATTGCCGGGCCGACACGACATCGCGGATTTTCTTGCCGGATTTTGTTGAGAGCGCGGCCGGAAGATCGTTCCGCGACCGGGCGGCTAAACTGCCGACACATCCAGCGGCGTCATCGTGAACGCAAGCCGATAGTGGTTGACCGTCGGATTGTCCCGCGCGCCCGCGACGCGAAGCGCTGACGGCGAAATCTGGCCGGCGACCGCGCGCTCGACCGCCTCGGCATCGTAGCCGGAGAGAAGGACGATCCAGTCGGCGGCGCCGTCCCGCCCGCGGATCTGCTGCTCGGTCGTGGGCGAACTCGTCCTCGGCGTGTCGGTCAGGAGGAGGTGGGCGCCTGTCAGTCCCGGTTGCGGCGCCAGCGCGCGGAACGTCGCGGAGAGGTGCGTCTGTAACTCCGTCTGCCGTCCGCTCTCCGGCGAAAGCCGGATGGTGGCAAGCGAGGTCGCAACACCGCCACCAAAACTCGCCAGCACGCGGCACTGGCTGCGGACCATGCCGAGGTGGTGCGGCATCATCTTGGTCGACCACGGTGTCGGCGCGTTGAGCCGATCGAGATATCCACTCGACGTGAGGACGTCGTACTGCTCGAGCTCGTAGAGCACGAAGAAGCCATCAGCATCATCGGTGCTGGTCCACCGCGAGCCGCGCCGGAAGCCGGGAATGCTCATCCGTTCCGGAAAGTGCTCGTGCGAATGCCAGTCGCCGAATTCTGCGCGCTGCTCGGGGCGGACATTCCACCACATTGCGACGGCTGCCTTGCCCAACAATGACATGCTGACCTCGACCGTTTCCGGCAATTGCTTTACAGCAGCACCGCCGAGAACCAAAGGGCCGCTGCGAAACGCCGCGGGCCCGGCCGATCCGGGGCGCCGCAGGTCAAGACGTCTCAACGCTGCCCGTCAGCTTTTCACCGTGAGTTCAACGCGATCGTCGTGCAGTTCTTTCGCGAGCAACTCGCGAGTGGTGATCGCTGAGCGCCCGGTCGAAGCCAAGCGGTTTCTTGTCGGCGCCTTGAGGCTTGCAAACGCTGTGCGAAGGATCGTTTGCCTCGCTTCTAGCATTACAGTTGCTTTGTTTGCAGACTTCTGAATCCATGGGCAACCATGATTCGAATGTCGTGGGCGCGGGCCGCGTCGGTTGAGGAGACGCTTGCGTTGTGGGCGGCGTCGCTTCGAGAGATCAAGAAACGGATACGTCCGTTGTTCACGCAAGAGCGTGTGGCGACGAATGCAGGCCTGTTCCTGGAAGGTCTGCTCGGAGATGAGCAGCGCAAGACCGGCTGGATGCGCGCGGAGGCGGCTGGCGATCCCGGCCCATGGCGGCAGCAGGCAATTCTGGGTCGCGGGGATTGGGACGCTGATGCCCTGCGCGATATCGTCCGCGACTATGTCATCGAGCACTTGGCGGATGACGATGCGGTGCTGGTGATCGACGAGACCGGCTTTCTCAAGCAGGGCAAAGCGTCATGCGGAGTGGCACGGCAATACACTGGTTCGGCAGGGAAGATTACGAACTGCCAGATCGGCGTCTTCGCTACCTACGTTTCGCGTCATGGTCATGCGTTCATCGATCGCGCGTTGTATCTTCCGAAGGAATGGACCGACNAT
>NZ_JADPKQ010000309.1:0-837 GCF_023074015.1 Bradyrhizobium sp. 142 | reverse complement strand
CAGTAGACCGCGCGTCCATAAACCATCATTTGCGCTGTTGAACTGCTCGGCCTCGAGGTCGGCCAATTCGAGATAACACCAGTCGTGCAGCCGCGGTCCTTTGGTTCCGGCTCCCGCCGACAGGCGCTTCCAGTCGGACGGGCGCCGCGTCCGGGCGAGGTCCGCGGCCGTACCGGCGACCGGCGGTCGCTTGCCCCAGGATCGAAACACATGAGCGCTGCTGACCCCAAGCACGTAGCCTTTGCCTGCCCGACGTAGTTGCTGTTCGATGTCGCCAACACCGTAGACCGTATCACCGGCAACCCACTTGAATGGTACAGACGCGGCTATCGCACGTGCGATCATTCTCGTCGCAAGCTTTGGTTTGGTCGCAAAGCCGACATCGGCAGGCACGTATGCGGCTTCCAGACGATCTGGATCGTCGGTCCATTCCTTCGGAAGATACAACGCGCGATCGATGAACGCATGACCATGACGCGAAACGTAGGTAGCGAAGACGCCGATCTGGCAGTTCGTAATCTTCCCTGCCGAACCAGTGTATTGCCGTGCCACTCCGCATGACGCTTTGCCCTGCTTGAGAAAGCCGGTCTCGTCGATCACCAGCACCGCATCGTCATCCGCCAAATGCTCGATGACATAGTCGCGCACGATATCGCGCAGGGCATCAGCGTCCCAATCTCCACGACCCAGAATCGCCTGCTGCCGCCATGGGCCAGGATCGCCAGCCGCCTCCGCGCGCATCCAGCCGGTCTTGCGCTGCTCATCTCCGAGCAGACCTTCCAGGAACAGGCCTGCATTCGTCGCCACACGCTCTTGCGTGAACAACGGACGTATCCG
>NZ_JADPKQ010000175.1:0-838 GCF_023074015.1 Bradyrhizobium sp. 142 | reverse complement strand
AGCGCCTCGCGCGCAAAGCCCGAGTCCGCCCGCAGCACGATGCGCGTGAGCGGCCAGCGGGCGCGGATCTGTCGGACAATCCGCGCGAGCTCCGCGACGCTGCCCGCACTGGCGTCGATATCGGCCGGTCGCAGCTTGGCCGCCAGCAGATGCCGGCCGCAGAACACGTACAGCGGCAGATAGCAATAGCAGTCGTAATAACCGTGGAAGAAGCGCCCCTCCTGATGCCCGTGAAGCGGGTCGTCGGTGGCGTCGAGATCGAGAATGATCTGCTTCGGCGCTCGCCTGTGTGCCTCCAGGAACAGCGTCACCGGCAGCGCCTCGATCGCCGCCGCCTCATAGGCGATCTTGTGATAGCGTGAAGGTTCGCTTTGGCTCAGCTCCAGCCGGTTCAGCGTCGACTTGCCCGCCACCGGCGCGTAGTCCTCGCGCCTGGCCCGCCAGCACCGCCATCAGCGGGTCGTGCCGCAGCTCGTCGTGATCATTGAGATCTTCGTAGCCAAGCGCGATGCCAAAGACCCGCTGTCCGACCAACGTCGCGACCGTATGCTCGATCAAGTCTGGGCGGCGATGATCGCGAAAGCAATCGGCAAAGCGCCCCACCAGATCAATCACCCGATCGGTGGCACCCAGAAGCAGCGCTCCAGCATCCGACGTCACCAGGCCAGCATCAAAGGCCGCCTCCACAGCCCGGCCTTCCACCACTCCAAAATCAAATCGTTCTGCGCTACACTCTGTCGGCATCGGGGCGCTCCTTGGATCAGACAAAAGTCCTTCTCGCAAAAGAACTTTCGCTGATTCGCGCCCCGATGCGCCTCAACACTGTGAGAAATGCGGG
>NZ_JADPKQ010000010.1:0-839 GCF_023074015.1 Bradyrhizobium sp. 142 | reverse complement strand
CGGTCGAGCGCAGCATCAAGCCGATAGGGCTTGGAAAGAAGAACTATTTGTTCGCGGGCAGCGAAGGCGGCGCCGAGACATGGGCCATTCTCGCGTCGCTCATCAACTCGGCAAAGCTGCAAGATATCGACCCACGGCACTATCTGACCGACGTCCTCGAGCGCATCGTCTCTGGACGCACAAAGATCAATCAGCTGCACACGCTGCTGCCGTGGAATTGGAAGGTCGAGCGCGACGGTTCGGAGGCAAAGCTCGCCGCCTGATCAGTTCGACGGCAGAGCATCTGGAACTTCCTGCGCGTCGCTGGTGTCGTCATAGATTTCCTCTCGGATCACGCGCAGCGTCACCTCGTGTAGATAGACTTGCAGCGCCCTCTCCAGCTCGGTGAACTCCGGCAACAGGATCTTGTCGACGAAGCCCCGCGACGCGCGGACCATCACCGTGTTGCGTCGCTGGCGGTGGTAACGAAACGGCCGTAGCCCGTACCGGCGGCAAAGCGCCAGAAACAGATGCCGCGACCATTGGTCAGGAAGTGAAAATTGCTGCTCGATCGGGGGGTCGTGACGAGCCAGCTCCTCGACCCGGGCGCGTACCCGCTGCAGCGCAGCTTCCGCCGCAAGGCGCTCACCAGCCGTTCCAGCACCCACGAACAACGCCTCGATCTTCCGAAGCTTCTCGCGTAGCTGAGAATCGCTGGTCATTCTGATGCCCCGTTGCCCGCTCCAACCCGGGATCACCCCATCACCGCTCAACGGCAGCGTCAATCACCCTGACCGCGCAATCCAGAGCATTCCGCGCAAGTCAAGGCCGGGCACGGTGATCCTCCCATGACGCTCACG
>NZ_JADPKQ010000099.1:0-839 GCF_023074015.1 Bradyrhizobium sp. 142 | reverse complement strand
GCACGTGATAGCTCCAGTTGCGAACATGCTTGAGGATCAACAACCGCAACACCACCTCGGCCGGCGCGCCCAGCCGACCACGACTGCGGCTCTTGTGCGGCTCTTGGGATGTCGTCTCGCCAGCGCCTCGTACACTGCACCGACGATCTGTTCATCCGCCAGAACCCGGTCAGCATGGGTCATCCAACCTTCGCGAAGATCGCTCACTTCCCCGGCGATCAAGCCGTCGCCGAAGCTCAGTTGCGCTCTGCGCATCTCAATCACGTTTCTTCCTCCCCCGCGGCACCGCCGCATCAGGGCGCAACAGGTCGTGATTGAACGCGCAGATCGCCTCGATCGCGTCTTTCAGCTTCTGGTAATTCTCCAGCCAGCGGCGCACCTCGGCAACGCGCTCACGCCGCACACTGAACTGGCGCACGCGTCCACCCGCATAGCTCACCGTCAGGACATGCACCTGGTGCCCTTCGCCGCGCGCGCATTTCGGGCAGCCGCTCTTGTGACGAACGGTGCGCTCCAGCAACGAACCGCGCAGCAGTTCGCCGGTGACCGGCAGCTTGCCGACAAGCTTCTCACGCGTTTGAAGGGCTCGCTTACGAATCATAAGAATGAATCAATCCGCTTCAAGTCAACGCCAATCCGTTCGACCTTGCAGTTTTCGCCACACCAAGCGATTCTGGCTGCCTCACAAGGCCGCCGATTTTTGCGCCGGAAAGTAGCTAGCTAGTTTGGCACCACGTGGTGCATGAGAATGACCACTGGTTTGCGAGACAATATTATTCGCTTATCCAAACTTGCGTGAAGATTTTCTTCTACTTGGAGCCGCCGCCGCGCAACAGACG
>NZ_JADPKQ010000304.1:0-842 GCF_023074015.1 Bradyrhizobium sp. 142 | reverse complement strand
GTCGAGATTGACCGGCGGTCCGACGATCGAATTCTTCAGGGGCAGGGTGGCGACGATCTTGGGGCTTTCAGGGTCGACGAGATCCACGATCAGCACCGAGTCCTTGCCAGCAGCCGACAGGGCTGGTTTGCCGTCGTCGTCCCACAGCAACTTCTCGTCGTTGCCGACGATCATGAATGGCTTGGCGTAAGTGAGGCTGCAGCTGCAGAGCAGGATTGCCGCTCCCAAGGATAATCCAACTGCGCGATTGACAGGCATGGTAGCGTTCTCCCGGATAAGGATCGGCCTCTGATGGGCCGGTTTCGCAACCTCAGCGTACGCGCGCAACCGCGTTGTTGCCAGTGCGAAGCGCGACGCAGACTCTAATTCAGGTCGGGTTGGGAGCGGATCACAATGGCCGGAGGCCGAGGATTTCGGAGAATCTGAGCAATTCTTGCTATATCTAGGTTTGGCACTATTGAGACATGCCGACAGACCCTGAGAATGTCCGCTGGTCAGGGAAGACCAGAAGTCATCGGCGAGCGGTCAAACCGACGCTAATGACCCCAACTCAGACAGTGGCATCGAGTGGGCCCCTGGCGTTGACAGATCCCTCCCGTAAGTGGGTGCCGAAACAAAGCGCAGGTCCTTGGCGCGCCATAAGCGAGCGAGCCCGGGCGGGAATCGCGCAGCACAGCCATTGACAACAGCTATAGTATGTATTCTTATCATTAGTATTCTTATCTGTTGAGCGGAATCATGCGCGAGCCTCGCTCTGGACGGACAGCAGCAAAGTCTCCAGTGCTTCCCTCGCATCGGGTGCCGGCTCACCTGGCCCGCCGCTTTCATCAAATTTGCCTTGG